>JAAEMD010000481.1 GCA_024225875.1 bacterium | reverse complement strand
ATGAAGTACAAAGCTTAACCTTTTTTAAGGCTCCATTCATCATAAGTTTTGAAGTATGCAGGTTAGGTAACCAGCGTCTTTTAGTTTTTCTATGAGAATGGCTCACATTATGGCCACTAATTGGTTTTTTTCCGCAAATTTCACATTGTCGAGACATAATAAGCAGATCCTTTATATAAATTTTCTATGAAACAGAACCTGTAATTTTTATCATATATCATATTAAAACTCAAGACTATATTGTATATTTCCCATGGCAATCGCACTTAAATTTCTAATTAGCAGGATTCGGGAAGCTATTATTATGGCTGGCAAATGAGTAGATATCCTGTTCTTGACATTTTTATACACGTATAGATATTATTCTGTCACATTTGTAGCTGTTCCAAAGTAAAATGTCCGACACATAAGTTTTCAAATGACTTCGTTTATGTACGTTTGTGAAACTGCACTTCCCCATTTAAACGGATAGTTTAATTTGTGCCAGCTATAATTATTTTAACAGGAGCAACCAATGCTGATAACTAATTTTAAAATAATATCTATGAAATATGAAAAACAATCTAAGAAAATTGAATCTTATATGGATAAAACGAATGAAATTAATTTTCAAAAAATATCTATGAAATATGAAAAACAATCTAAGAAAATTGAATCTTATATGGATAAAACGAATAAGTATATGAGAGTTTTGAAAAATAGTCTGAAGAGCAAATTCTATGCTATTGAGGCCTTTATTGCCAGAGAAAGTTTCAATGAAGATTTTAATCCCCTGTTCCCGGATACAAATCCCTTTCTCCCGGAAAACTGTGAAAGTAAATTTATTAGAAAACATCACATTAAAATATATACTCAAGTTCAGGTTTTTTTTAATGTATACGGTAGCTTGTTTTGTGAAGGAAATGAGGATCTCAAGGTTCTTAGAACTGCGTTGTTTTTTATGTATCTTGATAATAAAACATCAGAAATAGTGAAAAGTATATTGAATCCGAGCTGCAAGAAGTATGACTTTTATTTTGATAGTAATCAGATGAAAATTTTTAAACAGGGAAATCGAGATAACCCTGTTTTATGGACAGCGCACTCCGAAAAAGAGTTTGGCTTTTATATCAAAAATTCAAAAGATAAAGACAGGACTATGCTGATTGCAGGAGAAAAAAAAGATCAGCGTTTTGATAATAATAACCCAGCCTTTTCTTATACTATAGGGTTATATGACAATTATTCTAACGTGGACAAAGAAATTAATAATGGCAACAAAATATGTTTTGATGACTTAAAATTTGGACTGTGGGAACAGGCAGGTGTTATAGAATATGGCTTTTTTGAATGGCGGGATAAAAAAGAGGCCTTTACTCAAATACTTTATACATGTCAACAAAAAATTAATGATAATAAATTTATTATGAGGTCTGTAGGTTCTGTACCGGTCACAATGATAGAAAACGATGAGAAAAAAGAGGGCTATACCATATGTTGTCGTGACAAAGTTGAAATCACCTTTTCTGGTGTAAATAAATTTAAATCTTTGCCTGATGCGGATATAATTAATACTTACTCGTATTCTAAACGTCATGTTGATTCAATCATCTGTGAAGTTAAGAAGAGTAAAAAAACTATCTATACAGAGGTTAAAAAAGGTGTAGCTTATTCAAAAGGCGGGTTTGGATTTTATTATCGTACACCAAAATCCGTTAAGATTGAAGATAAAGCATGCGATTTATCTTCTGTAGTTAAAAAGGACGAGTGATAAATGTATCTTATTAAAAGCAAATATTATGATATGTTTTATCTTTCTATATTTGATTGAAAGACTCTATCATAATATCTACAGCACTTTTTAAAGAGAAACGGTCAATGATTTTTTTTGATTCCATTCCCATTTTAACTTCGTCATTCTGATTGTTAATAAAACGATTAAGTAAACCTGTTAGTTCCTCTGTATTTTCCGGGTCAAAACCAAAGCCATTGATATTATCTTTTACTATATCAGGGTAGCAGCCGCATTTTCTGGATACAATTACAGGCATACTGCAGGCCATAGCCTCATTTACAACCAGTCCCCAGGGTTCATAGCAGCTGGGCAGAATCAGTGTATTGCATACAGCATAGAACTTTCCGATCTCCTCTTTTTGTATGAAGCCAGTACATAATACATTTTTTATATTATTGTTTTTAATATAATTCTTTACTTCTTCCCTGAGAGGACCGTCGCCTGTAAGCACTAACCCCCACTTATTGTCATTCCGGCTTTTATTAAAGGCGTCTAATAAGGTAAAAATATTTTTTTCTGCTGAAAAACGGCCGACAAAAATAAAGTTTTTATCAGGCAGCTTAAAATGATTGATAATAGACTTGCGTTTTTTCAGGTATTTCATATGACTGTCTGTATAAAAGTTGTTATTTGTAACACATCCAGTGATAGCTGTTTTTGATTTGCTTAATCCCAGTTTTTCCAGGTAGTACAGGCTTTTTGTACCTGCTGCATAGCCGAAATTACAGTTTCTGACAAAGATACTTTTTACCATTTCTTTTAGAAAGTATCTTTTTTTATCGTCTATAGTTGTTTCACAACAGACTACTGCTTTTTTCTTTTTTAACTTTACCCAGAATAAAGCGACCCAGTAGGATATATTTGAATATTCGCTGCAGATAACTATGTCAGGATTAATTTCGTTAAGCTTTTCCCAGGTTTTTTTTATCAGGAAAAGACTGGATGCCTCATCTATATTTTTTTTTGACATTACAGAATATCTGAACTCAATTTCATTATAGTTAACTGTCCAGTCTCTTTTCGATTCATTAGGTGCAATATAAAGTACAAACAGATCCCTTATGTTCGTCGTGGTATAGGTATGATATTTCAAAGTCATAACCTATTAAAAGACCGTACAATCTTTGATAATGTCGCTTTACCCTTGATAATTGAAGGAGTAAGTCACAAAGAAATCCGTAAAAGAGTCACTACAGCATTAGATAAAGTACACCTAAGTGCTAAGCTACGCT
>JAAEMD010000480.1 GCA_024225875.1 bacterium | reverse complement strand
TTAACAACTCTGAAACCTATTGTATTATCTCCGTTGTACGCACCAGCTCTTATAGAAGAGGTCGCAAATCCCTGAGGATGGATACATGACCCACCTCTTATTACCCATATTTTCCAATTTCTATTTATCTTCTCTGTAAATAAAGGATCTACCATATGTTTATCAGGATATTTAAGAGTATACTCATCCAGGCAGAACTCTTCCACATTACCAAGAATATCATACAGCCCCCATGGATTTGGTTCTTTTAAACCTACTTGATTTGGTTTTTTTCCTGAATTTCCCCAATACCAGGCGATCTTATCTAATTTTTTATTAAAACGTTTATCATAAATACCCAATCTTTTTTGAAGATTACCTCCCGGGAAATGTGTTGTTGTCCCTGCACGGCAGGCATATTCCCATTCAGCTTCAGTTGGTAATCTGTAGTTTGCGCCTTCTTTTTTACTCAACCATTTTAGAAAAGAGAGACAGTCATCATAGGAAATATTAGTTACCGGAAAGTTATCGTTATATTTGTACCCTGTATTTTTCCAGTAAAACCCTTTTTTTTTAAAATGACTATATCTAAAACCACCAATATGCCAGGAGAAGCCATCCTTTTCTGACTTTGTTGTGTACTTAGTGTCCCTTATAAACATCTTCCATTGACCAATTGTTGTTTCTGTAGTTTGCATGTAAAACCCTTTAGTCAATGTAACCTTATGGGGAAACTCATTTTCATGTCCATCATATGGAAGTTCATAGTCAGGCCCCATAAGAAAGGTTCCTGGTTTTATATACACAAGTTCCATTCCAGCAGAGTTCTGAATTCTTTTTTTATAATCACTTTCACATGATGTAAAAAGGAGTATAAACAGTAGTGATATAATTATTTTTTTCATTTTTCCATTAAACCTTCTTTTTCTATTTTAAGCCCAAAGCCCGGATTTTGAATCCACTTTTTCTATATCCAGATAAATAT
>JAAEMD010000479.1 GCA_024225875.1 bacterium | reverse complement strand
ATTGATTTTGCTTTTTTTGTTAGTTCAAAAGACCTGCCAGCCGCTTTCTCGAAAGCTTCATCTCGATTAAGGCTTTTGTCGCTGTCTTCATGTAGAACAATATCTAAAAGTATAACGTCGGGAATTACGTCTTTAACATCCAGAAACTTTCCGACTGTATCGTATGACCTTAATTTTAATTCGTATTTTTTGTCTTGGTGAGTGACAATTTTATTGTTTACGTGTTTGTTCGCTGTTCGATGGTACATCTTTTGGTCTTCTACATATGAAATATTTAAAATTTTGTTTTCTTCCAATGTGCTACTCCTACTTCTTTCATCATAATTGATTCTTGTGGTCGAGATTTTTTGGTTTAGTTGTTTAGTTGTTTATTGCTCGGATGCTATTCTAAAATTGTCAAAAAATGTAATGTTCAAATCGTCCCTAAATTTAAAATGGAATACTTTTTTTCTACAGCCTTAAATCCCAGGCATTTACCACAAATAATAATAATAATTACTATACCAAACTGCTTTCTCTAAAACTTATAGTTATTTTTCCAAATAATTAGCGAAAAATTAGTGTTTGAGCCGCCTTTTTACTCATATCCTCAATCTAACGTAGTATTTTAAGCAAATTCAAAAAGATGTGCTTATTCATATGTATTTTTATAATTATAGTTGTCAAAAGGCATTACCACATAACTTTTCATTCTGTCAATTCTTTTTACTAAATATGTGATAAAAACTTTAACCCTTAATAAGCTAAACAAAACGGTTTTGAAAAGACAAAATTTTTAATACATACTGCTTATGATTTTTACTTTATAATTATAAATTCTGTGAACTTTTTTATTGGATTAATAGCTTGACAATTTGAACAACTTTTTGCTAAAGCACCATTACTTGGAAATTTAAGCTTTTTTAAATACAGAAATTGGAGTGATTAATGAAATCAGAAAATAAGCCTATTAGTATTGCTTATGTTGATGACGATGCTTACTGCACCCGAATATTACCAAGGCTACTGCAGGTAGAGGGAATGTGCCCTCCAGAATATAATAAGTATAAGGTCGATATAAAAACTTTTTCATCTCTTTCTGACTTCGAGAAAAGTGTGAATATAAAACTTCCTGATCTGACGTTGATTGACATAGTTCATCCACCCTCAAAAAAGGATCAATTGAAAACTGATGCGTTTGGTTTTATAGATAATAAATGGTTTTCATTTAGTTTAATAAAAAAGATAAGAAGCTTACACTCTGATGCAATCATATTTGTGTATTCAAATCATTACGATCAAGAAACGAAGGATAGGTTTTTTGGAGCAGGGGTCGACCACTTCATCCAAAAGGATTGTGTGGAATTAAAACAAGAGATTATTGATAACTATCAAATTGTTAAAAAGATAAGGCAGAGTAAAAAAGAAAACCTAATTCCACTAAGACCGCACTACTTTGGTGATACTTTAGCTAAGCTTGAGTTAAAAGTACGAGATATTATTTTAAATAAAACTGATAAAAACTGTTTAATTACTGGTGAGATAGGTACAGGCAAAAAAATTGTATTAGATTTTTTTGAAGATAACCTGCACAAAAATAAGCATTCTTATATAAGGATTGATTGTTCAGATTTGGAAGTATCTAAAAAACTAAAAAAAATGCATCCAGATGATTTTATTCTTTGTGAAGAAATTAGCTTATTGCCTTTATTTGTACAGGATATACTATTGCAAAACTCATCAATTAAAATCATTGCGACATCTAATATTGACTTGAATATACTTGTACAGCAAGGGGAATTCAATAATGATTTGTATCAAAAGATTAAAAACAATGTTTTTCATATCCCTCCATTACGAGACCGTCGTCAAGAAATAGCGCAAATTGCGAATGGTCTTGCAAGGTATAGTTTTAAAGAAGGGCCGGTAACAATCACAAAAGACGCCATGGAAGTATTTGAGGGAAATGATTGGCATAACGCAAATGTAAAAGAATTACACGATAGTTTATTCTCGATGTTGAAATATTTAAAAGAAGATAGGCTTTTAAAAACATACATGTTGCCTATTGATCTTGTGCAGCTTGGGGAGCAGCAGAAAAGCATTTATGGGCGAAATAAAAATAAAGTCAGTGTTACTTTTGAAATTAATACAATGGACTATAAGGATGTAGAAGATCTAATCTTGGTTTCTTCAATAAAAGCAAGTATAAAAAAATTCCAAGCAATAAATATCACACAAGTCGCTCGAGTTCTTAGAATACCACGTGCTACCTTGGTAGTTCGAATGGATAGAATGCCAGCGCATCATAGGCTAAAAATAAATGAGATGTTTAAAGTATGCAAAAGAAACAAAAAAATAGCCTGTGGTTAGTGTTTTTCATATTTTTGATAGTTTTTACGAGCATGAACACAGTATATGGTGGTACGAAATCTGCTATCACAGATAGTGTGAAATTTAAACCGTTACGTGTTCCGGCATTATCATTTCCGCCTAAAAATCTTTGCCCAGCGAAAGTTGCGGATATATCAAACGGAATGATCATTAACCAATTATTCCAAGGATTGTTTTCTTATTATAAAGAAGATCTTCTGACTCCGCAGCTTTTAAAAAAATTTTCAATTAGTCCGGACGGTTTGAGGTATGAGTTTGAGTTAAAAAAAAATGTTAAATTCAGCAATGGAGAACATTTAACAGCCGAAAAAGTAGTGACTTCTATTACAAATAGTATCCTAACACTAAATGAAAGCGCAAGGTGGGCATTCGGCTTCGTAAACGGTTTTGATCAATTTATTAAAAGTAAGAATCCAGACGTTTTTGATTTTAAAGCTGTAGATGATTACACTATTATCACAACACTGGAAACAATCTTTCCACCTTTCTTGTATGTATTTGCAGCGCCTTATTTTAGAATAGCCCTTAAAGTTAATAGCAATTACATTGGGACTGGACCTTATATAGTTACAAGTCGTACTGATACAGTATTGTCAATGAAAATTATGGACTCAAAAAAAGAAGAAACCGATATTCACCACATTGAATTTAAAAAAATAAAAAATAAAAATGACATTTTTAGTAACGAAGAATACTTGAACTATGACATTGTAGAGATACTCGCAAACCGAGATATTGATAGCAGTCAATATAAAATATATAATTTCGATTTCTTACAAACCGGTGTTGCTTTTTTTAACACAAGAGATCGCGTTTTTTCAAAAAAAACAAATCGTAAACAATTTTATTTGTACCTAAAGAAAAATATCGATTTCAAAAAATTCGGTTGGCAGTCAACAGAAAAAGGACTCCCTTTTATAATGGGTCTATTTAATGAGAGAAAAGAAACGCTAAAAGCCTGGAGAATTACTGCCCTTATTGAAGTTATCTACGCAGACTCAGTATTTACATTCGACCAACGGGAGATGGATATCGTAGAACATAAATTAAAAAATTCAGGGATAAATGTACAATTCACAAGGCTTTCTATTTCAGAACTCGTTAAAAGACTTAAGCAATCTAATTACCAAGTTGCTATTTCTGGTTTTCTTCCTGATCTACTTAACATGGAATCTTTATTTTCACCGCTGATAGAAACAGGTCAACAATATAATTTTTCAGGTTATAGCAATACAGAAGTTGACTCGCTGATCAGAAAAGGTAGAGAGAAGCGACACTTTATGTCTCAACATAAAATATACAGTCGTATATTTGAAATTTTGTCAAATGATATGCCAGTCGGTTTTGTAGGATCCGTGGTCGGGAAACTTATATTATCCAAGGATTATTTACTAAATAAAGATAACTTACATCCCTTTGGTCTGTATATGATCGATTTACATAAAATAAAAAGAAGGAGAGCAAGTCATGAGTAGTTCTGCCACAGATTGTGTAGATGAAAATGCAGTAATGATTTCAGATTACATTTCAGTGCAAAACACAAAGAAAGTTTATGATAAAATAGCGAAAAATTATGACGACTTCGCGAAAGCAGCTAATTATAGCGTCCCCTCGTGGCTTCGACGAATATTTCCGACCATGACATTTGATTCAGAAGAACCGTGTTTTTTAGATTTAGCATGTGGCAACGGACTCCTGGGACGAATTGCACAACAATTTTTTAGTAATTTAGATATCTGTGGTATTGATCTTTCTGAAAAAATGATAATTGAAGCAAAAAAACGCTCGAATTACAAAAAAGGCATCACTTATGATTTAAATAATGGTTTGCCCATTAATTTAGGTTTTTTTGATTGTGTGATCGCTATTGGTCTGTTTGATTTTTTTGAGGATTCACGCAAACTCTTAACTGATATTTCGGAATCTTTAAGAATCGATGGGCACTTGTTGTGTAATTTTGAAGCATCCGTACTCGGTATGCCTAGAAAAGCTGTAAGTAAAGTTCACGACATTAATCGATATACATATTCATTAGCTGAAGTTGTTGCATTATTTAATGATTTAGATTTCGACATTATTGAAATAAAAAAACAAAGAGCATATACAAGCCCTTCGACAGGTGAAAAAATTATATACTACTTAGTACACGCTAAAAAAAAAGAAAATAAAAAATGATCTGGCAAGTTTTACGTAAAGCATATCATCGATGTAGCCTAATTCTTGTAGTGAGTGCTATAATTTTTTTGATACTAACTACAGTTTTTCTATTCCAGATCTATACAGAAATCAAATATTCCGGTGATTATATTATATCGCGCAATATCGAAGAAACAGGGCATTTAAATCGTATTGTGCAAAAATGGTATGCAGGACGCGGATACTTATACGAAGCGAAATCTGAACTGGTAGACTATGTTGACGACCAAGGCACGTTTCTATATGTTAATCTATTAAACAATACAGGTGATAAGCTGTGGAAATATAATTCTGATGCACAAAAAGCTATCATGACTAAAAGTTTTTGCTTTATATCTGATATAATTTCATTTTACTTACATTTAAAGACAAGCGGAAAACTTTATTTAGAAAACGGCTTTCTCACACATAATGCAAAAATTTACTTCAATGGAACAAAAGAAGTTGCAGCCACCATAACCTGGAAATCCACTTTTGAAAGTAATATAGTAGAAATTATTCAAAAGTTAAGCAGACTTTTTTTTATTTATTTGGTAGTTACTGCTGCAATAGTTTTCGGAATCTACAGGTTCCTTAAAATTATAGTCCACCCGTGGCAAACAGCTCTTAACTTACTGGAAGAAAGGACTCCGACTAATACAAGCAAACCTTTATATTCGAATGAATTTGAATACGGATATTCTTGTGTTCAAAATTTTTGCAGACAATTTGATTCGATGAAAGTAGCTCTTGCTGAAACAGCATCTTTAATAAGTCATGAACTAAAGAGAATTGAATATCCAATTTTGATGACATTAAAAATTGCAAGGATACCGTCGATAACGAGTTCGGAAAAAATTAAGGAATTTGTAATTTGCGCAAAGGAAGTTAAGCTTTACACTGAATCATTACGCAAAACTACAATGAGGCTAAATTGTCCGGAAACGGATATAACATTAATTCAAAAACAAATGACAAGTATCTCAGGTATTTTAAAAACGGCTATACATTCTCTTAATAGTGAGTATTCAAACTTAGAAGCTCCTAATATACAGTTCAAATATATAATTGACAATGACTATAACGTTTCTGCAGATGAAGGCCGCATACTTACTGCGATTGTGAATATTATAGAAAACGCTATCCAGGCTATTTCTGAGCTTGAAGATAAAGAGACCTGTAATTATATTACTATTCGTTTATATTCAAAGAAAAACCAAATAATACTTAGTATCAAAAATTCTGGTTCATATATTGCGCCAGAAAATTTACAAGCAGTATTTTTATTGGGCGTATCTGGAAAAACAAACGGCGTGGGAGCTGGATTGTATTTAGTAAATAATATAATGAGCGAACACGATTGGAAGATTGAGTGCAGATCTTCCGAATCTCCAATATTCGTCGAATTTTTAATGTATATCCCAATTAATAAAGATGTTGAGAAAATTCCTGTGAATAAACATGAACTACCCCAAAAATTATTTAATGAAAATTTAAAAAGCGAAACAAAGGTAATTAAGTTATATCGTTGAGATCCAAAAAGGCCCAACAGAAACATTGTCGTTCGCAAAAATTACATCCACAAAAAAAGAATGCGTCATT
>JAAEMD010000478.1 GCA_024225875.1 bacterium | reverse complement strand
TGTACGCCAGTACACATGCGCTCAGCCATTTAAACGGACAGTTCAATTTGTACCAGCTATAATGAAAATAAAAGGAGAATAATATTGAACCCATTAACGATGATCACGCGTATAGCACCAAAAAAGATACTATTAAAGATTGAACACACCGGTAAAGAAAATACTAAACCTGAAAATAAACAGCAAACAAAATACACTTTTTTAGAGGTAAAGGATGAGCTCCGTAGATTACTAAATGAAAATCCTGAAAAAACAGACTCCACCCAGGATAACAGCCATGGAGACTTATGCGATAATTTATGCAACGACGCTTTAAATAATCTGGTAGAAGAATACTTAGAAGATAAAAGTAATAACAGTACTGCTGATATCAAGAAAATAGTCACTGATAATTGTAAAACAGATTTGTATTGGAGTGCATTTGTAGATAACACAATGGCTGATTTAAAAGAGGGAAATTATAATTTTAAAGGCCTGAATAATTCAAAAATCGAGGCACTTAAAGATCTTTTCTCTGTGGACAAGACCATTATTAATATTTGTGAAGAGTTCAATATAACTCAAAAGCTTTCAAATGATACAATTATAAAAAATACAGATTTGAGTAACTTAATAAAGGCCTCTTCATCAGAAACTACAGTACCAGTCTACCAGACCAAAAGTCCTCATGATAATAAGATCCTGATAACTGTATTGTTTGCAGCAGCTGTTTTTTGCTGCTGCAGCACTTCTATTTATGCATGTAGAAAATTCTTCGGGTTTGAAAAGACAGGTTGTGGTGTTTTTTTCTCATGGATGTCTTCAAAAGATACGCAAGATAAAAATAATGAATATAAAGCTGTTGATCATCACCCTCCCATTAAACAAAGCCGTGTGGACGAAATGGAAAAGACCATTGAGTTACAAATAACAAACACAAAGCACAAACCAGTTTATTCAGAATCCAGCGATGTGATAGATACATTTTTAAATAGTGAAACAGAAATTCTTAAACCCACACTGAAAGACATTACTGAAGAGACAGAAGCTAACCAGACAGCAAGTCCATCGTTACTAGGTAAATCCTCCGAGGGGAGGGATTTTTAAACTGTACATTATCTTTTTCTGAAACCTGAATACCTGTGGAGCATAGACCGCAAATTACGAAACTCCGAACAGAGTAAATTCTTTCAGAAAACAGACCTGCCGGTGAAAAAAATCACAAAAACAGCTTATAAGCCGCATTATCTGTTTCCTCTTTATATTTATAGCCAAGTTTCTTAAGGAATTTTTCAAACTTCTTATAATCTTCTACCGGGACCTGCATACCTGTGAAAACTCTTCCATAAGCTGCACCATGATTTCTATAATGAAATAAAGTGAAATTCCAATGGCTGCCTGTATTTTCCAGAAACTTCAGTAAAGCGCCTGGTCTTTCCGGAAACTGGAATCTGAAAACCCTTTCATTGCGAATATTTTCGCACTTACCTCCAACCATATGCCGGAGGTGAATTACTGCCATCTCATTATCTGTCATATCCAAAACACTGTAGCCTTGTTTTTTCAGGTAAGTACAAACTGCATCCTTCTCCTTCTTACCTTCTTTAAGACCCAGACCAACAAATACACAGGCCTGCTTATCATTTGAGTATCTATAGTTAAACTCTGTTATTGATTTGTTCTTTAGTGTTTTACAAAATGCTTTAAAACTTCCACGTTTTTCAGGAATTGTTACTGCAAGCAAAGCTTCTGTCTGTTCACCAGTCTCAGCACGTTCTGAGATATGGCGCAGCCTGTCAAAATTAATATTTGCACCACTATTTATTGCTACTATATTTTCATTCTGGATTTTACTGCGTTGAACATATTTTTTAATACCGGCAACAGCCAGTGACCCGGCTGGCTCCACAATCGCTCTGGTATCTTCGAAAATATCTTTTATTGCTGAACATATTTCATCAGTTTTTACAGTAATAACCTCATCAACACATACCTTGCAGATCTTAAATGTTTCACGGCCAACTATTTTTACTGCCACACCATCGGCAAAAATGCCGACCTGACCCAGATCCACTCTTTTTCCACACTTCAGAGCTTCATATAAACAGGCATCATCTTCCGGTTCTACACCAATTATAGTTATATCCGGCCGGACATATTTTACATAAGCAGCTATCCCGGCGATCAGACCACCACCTCCGACAGGAATGAAAATTGAATGTATTTTTTTTGTGAGCTGCTGCAGCACTTCCATAGCAATAGTTCCCTGCCCGGCTATAACATCAGGATCATCATAAGGATGGATAAAAGTCAGGTTTTTTTCTTTTTCAAGTTTTTTTGCATATGTACAGGCCTCATCATAAGTATCACCAGCAAGCTCTGGTAAAGCTCCTAAAGCCTTGACTGCTTCAACTTTAATTGCAGGTGTTGTCTCAGGCATTATAATCACAGCCTTTATACCAAATTTGCTTGCAGCAAGGGCAACTCCCTGAGCATGGTTTCCTGCAGAAGCAGCTATGATACCTTTAGCCCTTATATGTTCAGGCAAATTTGCTATCTTATTATAAGCGCCACGTATTTTAAAAGAAAAAACAGGCTGTAGATCTTCCCTCTTAAAATAGATATTATTATTTAACCGTTTAGATAGTAAAGGCGCAGCTTCTAATGGTGTTTTTTCAGCTACATCATAGACAAGAGATTTTAAAATTTTACTTATATACCTGTTAAACATCTCTTTAAAGATAGCAAGTTAAGTTTCAATTTTCAATTTAATCGTTACAAACTAGCCCACAATAGTGTTGATAAATACCCGGTACATAAGCGTCATATTATATATATATTAGTATTAAGTTGACATTAATAGTCAGTATTGCTGCCATCTAAAATATGAGATGCCCGGAATGTATAGCTGGTACAAATTGAACTGTCCGTTTAAATGGGGAAGTGCATGTGTACAGGCGTACATTAACGAAGTTATTTGAAAACTTTTTCAGTCGGACATTTTACTTTGGAACAGCTATAAGCTCTAAAATAAATTAATAACTTAGAACTTAGAAC
>JAAEMD010000477.1 GCA_024225875.1 bacterium | reverse complement strand
TATCTGTTTGTCTTATTTTCATAGCAGATCTGGGGTGCTGATCAAGGATTCCGGTTAATGCATAAGGTATCATATACCCCCATTCAATTTCTTTTCTTAGATGAATAAACTGTTGTTCAATTAACCTTATAATTGGTTTTATACGAAATTTAGGATTCTTTAGAAAACCTATAAGCAGTTCAATAGGGCAGTTGCCAGCGCCCCTTCCAATCCCGTAAACAGTTGCATCAAGCATATCAGCGCCATGAATTATAGCTTCGATAGTATTTCCAAATGCCAGCTGCATATTATTATGAGCATGTATACCTATGGTTTTATCAGGTAGAAACGTCCTGTATTTTTTTATAAGATACTCAATTTGTTCACAATACAGTGATCCATAGCTGTCCACAACATAAACTGTCCCAGCTTCAGACTTTGCTAATTGTGAAAGCGCCTCGTCCAGTTCCTGATCCCTGGCATTGGAGACAGCCATAATATTGACAGTTGTTTCATAGCCTTTGTCATGAAACATCTTTACCATGTCAATAGCCTTATCTATATCTTTGACATAACTTGCGATCCTGATCATATCAATAACACTGTCTTTTTTTGGTTTTATGTCAGAGGCGTCAACTCTTCCTATATCTACCATAGCAGAGATCTTCATTCTGGTTTCTTTTACTATGGGCTTTATATCTTCTTCATCACAAAACCGCCATTTACCCATGCCGTCTGGACAAATGATATTTTTTGATGCCTTGTATCCTATTTCCATATAATCAATACCAGAAAGAGACAGCTCATGAAAAACATTTTTTACGAACTTATCAGAAAAACCCCATTTATGAATAAGACCTCCGTCACGGATTGTGCAGTCCAGTACTTTTATTTCTTTTCTATACATATTTATATCCTTTTAGATCCTTAGAGTTTATTTATAATCAGCCGTTTTACAGGTGATAATAATATATATTTTTACACTTATCCTGTATTACATTTACTTTCTTTATAAATCATATATTATGACAGGTAATTATACGTGAGTGCAGGTGTTTTTAAACGGAAACTTTATAGTTTAACTTTAACTCATCACCTGGTTTTCCCCTTATGCCCCAGTTTGAGACAGGTGTTTCAAAAATTGTTATTTCAATATCCTTTGATGATATATCAAGTTCTAATGATATTTTTTGCAACAGCATGTTAATTAGTGTTTTTTTTGAGGCAATGGATCGTCCTTCAAAAATGCTTAGTTCAATTATTATATAGTCGTCAGATCTATCAGCAGGGAATATAAAGTCACTTTTATCTAAAGGAATGAAACGATGAAATCTTTTATCTGCCGGAATATTAAATGCAAAAACGATACAGCTGTGAATTATCTCTGAAAGCTGCTCTCTTTTAGAGGTGATGTTTTTTTTAATTCCATATATTTTTACTTGAGGCATAGTTACTTATTAAATAATAGCAAACTTATATTTTAATTGAAAGTACTGTTATAATACCTTCAGGGCGCTCTAACTAAATGGCTGAGTGAGTAGTTTCACAAGTTATCTATTTGCCTGCATATTCTCCCAATCTGAATCTGATAGAGCGTTTCTGGAAGTGTTTAAAAAAAGAAGTTATTGCTAACAAATACTATCCGAAAT
>JAAEMD010000476.1 GCA_024225875.1 bacterium | reverse complement strand
GCTATGATTTATACTCTTTTACTTGCTTATATAAAGTTTCAAACCAAACTTTCTTTCTCTGTGCTCAAACTAGCTAGTATCATTAATGAAACTCTGTTTTTCAGAAAGCATTTAATTGATCTTCCTGGGTTATCTTCTTACGAATCACCTAATATCAGAGGCCATACGCAACTTTCTTTGCTCTGAATTTTTACCGGACACTAGTGATACAAGGTCAATTCTTCAATTTTTTCTAAAAGCTTAACTTGCATTTCACCTACAGAAATACCTTTTTCTGTAACTTCTTTTGCGGATGGGATCCCTGGTAAGTGCTTATCTTCCTTAATTTTAGTTTTCAATTCACTTAGTTGCATCAACTTGTAATCATCTTCAAAAACATAGTCTGGGAATTGAGTATCTGGACGTACTTTTATTTCAGTTGCTGCAATGAGCCCTTTTACAGATAACTTTGCTGTTTTTCCATCTACGATAATTGGAGTAGTTGCACCAATTATAACACTTCCATTTCCTTTCAGGGTCATAACATTGTTTGGATTTCCCTGTGTTTTCATTCTAAACTGAATAGCAGCACTATCTTGATTATATCTAGAATCAATAAACAATGTTGTAGATCCTGAATTAGAATAGTTTATATCTGCTCCCGATCCCCGGCCAGAGCCCAAAGTAATCCCCTTATTTCCTCCAGTAAAAGGGTCCCCGACATTTACATGAAGCTTGTTTACTGGAGAAGTTGTATTAACACCGACATTACCATTACCTTTGATCGTCATAACATTGCTCGGATTTCCCTGTGTTTTCATTCTAAACTGAATAGCAGCACTATCTTGATTATATCTAGAATCAATAAACAATGTTGTAGATTCTGAATTAGAATAGTTTATATCTGCTCCCGAGCTCCGGCCAGAGCCCAAAGTAATCCCCTTATTTCCTCCAGTAAAAGGGTCCCCAACATTTACATGAAACTTGTTTACTGGAGAAGTTGTATTAACACCCACTCCATAACCGTTATCATACACCAAAGAACTTACTTGATTTGCTAATATTATAATTGTTCCTACAGGGGCAAATAGTAATGACAAAATACAAATTATCACAACATTCTTTTTTTTAATAAAATTACTCCTCTCAATCAATTTATATAACTGAGATTCATGTTATTTTAACGCGGTAATAACTAAATATTCAACATTCCATTTTTGATTTTCATAAGATCTTAATATTTTTTCAGTATTTATTTCTTGAAAGCCAATTTCAGCCAAATTTTTATACACTTCGTTTGAAGATAAAAAACATGTTTGTCCATTACCTGCTATGGGATATCCATCCGGAATATCTTTTATCGTACAATGGTCTAACATAGCTTCATTTTCTCTTCTAAGAGATACTGAATTTTCACCGATATGATATGAAAAAAACTTTCCACCTTCTTTTAAGCATCTAAAAACTTCCTTCCAGCACTCTGTGTGTTGTTTAAAGTCTAAATGTTGCAAAGAAACTACGTCCACTATTGCATCCAGCCATCCAGGTTCATAAGGTAGTTTTGTCATACTGCCAACAGACAAATTTGCTTTTACTTCCCAAAAATCAAGCATTTTTTGACACAGTTCTATTCCTTTTGGAGATAAATCAATGCCATACGCATCAAATTTCTCTTTAGCTATCATCCATAAATTTGCTCCAGACCCACAACCTATTTCAGCGATTTTTATTTCTTTCCGCTGTTCTTTTGATAGAGAAAAAAAATTAGACCCCAAAAATGCAATTAAGCTTTCATTCGGATAACGTCTCTGGGAATTAAATCCACTTTGGGTATAGTGGCGTCCAAATATATTCTGAGTGTCTTCCATGTTTTCTCCTCTCATCATTAAGGATATTATATTTTTAAAAAAAACTATAGCCGATCCGAAATGAAATGTCCAGAAACGACAGAAACGATCTATGAGTGTTAATGTCAATATAAATTCCTCAGGGTAAGGTAGTTTAAAAGGGCCCACCCTGAGACAAGCAAAAAAAGCAGATTATCATGATAAGGTGAAGCCTCGAAAAGGAGGTTAAACCAATGAAGGGAATAGAAATGTACTATACGATTAAAACATTACTAGAAAGAGGAAAGAGTATTCGGAGCATTGCAAATGATCTAAAAATAGATCGAAAAACAGTTCGGAAAATCAAGATAAAAATAGAAACAAACGGAGGAGAAATAGAGTGTCCTAAAATCCATCGTAGCAGCGTCTGTGATC
>JAAEMD010000475.1 GCA_024225875.1 bacterium | reverse complement strand
GGCAAATATAAAAATCATATTGCCTGTTATATTATTGTTTTCGATTTTATCAGGTATTTTGATTGGAATTTTTTAAGGCCGGGATCTAACAATCGCTGCAGTGGACCGCAAGGAGCGGCTTTTTCTAAAATCTGTGACAACTTTAGAACAGTGTTGCTCTTAACAAAATTTAGTGGAACCTTGTTCCCTCCCTGTCGGTCGGCGGCCACTGAGCTCAATCCGTTATGTTCCAGATAGGAAGCAATACAAACAGATGAAAAGAATATTAAACAACATTATTTTTAGTTTGATTGGTGCAATTATCGGTGGTGGAATAATGCTCTATTTATCTGAAAGAGCAAGTTTTGTTTACTTAGACGCTTTGAAAATTCATTATGAATACGCCGAAGAATTAGCAGGAAGAGAAGCTATTAAAAATGAACAATATTTCATGGCAATTCACCATTTCAAAAATCTATCCGATAGTTCTACAAAGCCAACTATAAAAGCCTTTCAAACAGGAAAAGAAATTTGGCATCCTACGTTCCCATTTACTGCAGGAATTTTAAGAAAGATCCAAGAAAATTCAGATCCAAATGGACTTGGTGCATTAAGAGTAAACGGAATAAACCGTGGTCTACTAGCTTATGCTTTTGAAAAATATGGTATGTATGATGAAGCAGAAAGAGAATGGAAAGAATCTACAAAACTACTTGGAACAAATGAAACTCTAAAAACGAAAGAAATAATCGAAAAAATATTAGAAATATGAACATAACAATCGCTGTAGTGGACCGCAAGAGGCTCCGCCGTCTTGTACCCTCCCTTCGGTCGGCGGCCACTAAGCTCACCCGTTATGTATTAGAACCCAATAAAATGAAAGGCAAATCAAATTGAAATCAACTCAATGGATAATTATAGTTCTGCTCATTGCTAATCTTACTGCTACACTATGGTTTGGAATCAATAAACCTGTCATGATGAATAGTGATCCCCTAGAACAAAACGCACAACATTTATTACCGAAGCTTATTACTTCTGAAATTATAAATAACCTTTATGATAATTTGGCTGTTTTAGTTAATTCTAAAGACTATAAATCATTGTATAATATGCTTGGTCCTACTGCCAGGGCTCAACTGAATTCAGTCGAATTTGTAAAACAAATGAACAAATTTTTCTCTTTTGTAAATATAGTTGAAAGCGGTGCTTATTCTCATTCAGAATTTCTTGAATCTAAAGGTAGTACCCGAATATATGCTCTACATTATTTACTAAGATATTCAGAAGAAAGCCAAATAGGAGAAAAAGGAAAATTAAAAATCATTATTGCTGTTGAAGATGAAAAATACCAGATTTATGGCTTTCGATTTTCTGATGCATCAGGATAAACACATAACCATCGCTGCAGTGGACCGCAAGAGGCTCCGCCGTCTTGTACCCTCCCTTTGGTCGGCGGCCACTGAGCTCAATCCGTTCTGCATCATTCGCCATATTTAAAACTATTAAGGAAATATTAAAT
>JAAEMD010000474.1 GCA_024225875.1 bacterium | reverse complement strand
ACAGTTATCGGATGAGAGAAGAGAAACAATAATTATAATTTAGCCGGGCTGGCAGTTCAAAAATAGTGATCTGTCAGTCTTTTTTAACATACATTTTTAAACCAGGGACTTTATGACATTTTCACACCCCCGCCAACATCTTTTGCCGTTGATCCAATATAAATTATAAAGGCTGCTAATAAAGAGCTCATTATTCCAGTGGCAAAAATCAGTGTGATCATTGCTGACTTATCTGGCATGGCTTCCCCCCCCCCGTTATTTTTAATAACCTCTTAATTTATAACGTTTTTTTAAAAAAAGTACAGATTTTTTTTAAACTCATATATTAATTTCCCACAATAGGTGCCATGGGTAAACAAAATAATTATTGATAAGTATGGAGCTTATATCCTTGTCGTGAAAAAAAACCATAAGAAATTGGATGGGGAGATCGTTTTGTTTTTCTACAAAATGGAATTGATGAAACAAGAAGGATATCCGTTTGTGGAAGGCAGCTTCTGTTATAATTAAAAAATATTGATTTAACCAGTAAACATCATAAAACCATTTACAAAGTATCTAAAAGATTTATACAAAAATATATAGATAAAAAATTAAAAATTAGAGATATCCAGGAAATTTTGGAGTACAGGCGCTTTTCTTTCAAGAATGATGGAACATATGGCCAGACTATTATGGCCTACGTGAAGGCTCTTAATGGAGGAGGGGGGAGTAAAAACTCCCTGCGAACATTTATTAAAAGACAATGTGACCACTATTACCTCTTAAAGTGTTAATGGTGGCTGAATTTTGGTGAGATTATTGAGTATTCACGAATTAAACCGAGAGAATTTTAGGTAGTTTAATTCTGGGTAAAGTACTCATTATCCAAGTAAGTGAAAAAATTTTGAATTATTCCGGTTAGCTCATATTGATGGGTGTTCTATCCCTGATTGTCAATTGATTACATTTTGTGTTATAAAAGTATTTATTGATTTTAATTATACAATTTGAAAATAAATCAATTGAAGTATTATTTAAAGATTCCATGAAGGGCATCATCGTATTAAAATAGATCGCTTATTTCCGGAAGGGATAATAAAAATGAAGATAAAAACGATAGTTATGTCTGTTATTTGTTTTCTTTTTTTAAATTCCAATGTTATCGCTCAAAATATTACTCTGGGCTATGTAGATTTTCCCCCCTACGAATTTGAAGAGAATGGTAAGCCAAGTGGTATGTTGGTTGAAATTGTCAAAACTATTTTTGAAAAAGCTGATATCCCACTGAAATTAAAATTTTTACCATTCAAACGTGCATATGAATATACTAAAAATGGTACAATCGATGGGCTATTTAATTTCTACAAAACAGAAAAGCGATTGGAGTTTTTTGATTATACAGATCCTGTGATTGAAAACCCTTTGGTCTTTTTTGTGCGAAAAGATACCATAATTGAATTTAATACATTTAAAGACTTAAAAGGGTTAAAAATTGGAGTAATGCGTGGATATACATATGGAACAGATTTTGATGAAAATACTTTATTTATTAAAATTAAGGCTAACTCACATGAAAAAAGCTTTAAAAGATTGGTATTTGGAAGGATAGATGCTTATCTTTGTGACAAATTTGTAGGTAGATATATCGCAGGGAATAATGATTATATGTCGGAATTAAAAACACTTCCCACGCCTTTGAAAGTCATGAAAGGTCATATCGGATTTACAAAAGGAAAACACCATGATTTAATTAATAAAATTAATATTATACTTTCTAAATTGTTGAAAAATGGGAGTATCGAAAAGATAATCGATGGGAGTAAGTACAAAAATTAATAGTCTTTAAATAATGAATTGGTTGAGCACTTAATGGGTTGCCATAAGTTTTTGCTACTATGTATGGTGTAATGAATGCCAAGCTGGGCAGAGTAGAATAGCGCCGGATGGCGATACTCCAGGAGAATATCATGAACACAGTGCAAGGTTTACAGATAAAATTAATAGGTCCTGCTACTTTTCAAAAATACATACAAAAGAAAAGGGAACTTATCGGTTACGGATATCCGGATGCCGATGCAGAGTTAATATTAGCAAAAGCCAGTCGATATGCTGCCAGGAGGCTTACCCCCGAGGATTGTTATTATAGTATTATGCTGGATGGAACTATGGTTTCATTTGTTGCAACATTGTATAAGAAAGATTGTATTTTTATTCCATACATGTTTGTTGTGGTTCCTCAAAGTACTAACTATGGTGATCTTATAAAAGAGTTTCTCAGGATTGGTAAGATGGAGAATATCAAGTATCTTGCCATAAATACTGCCGGTGTTATCGTCGGGGATGTATGTAAAAAAGATATTATTGTACTCAGAGAACTTGGATTTATTGAAAAGAGGAATGGTATCCATGTTAAATATTTGAATTTAATAGATGATAAGCCGATAGACAGTAAATATTCGGGTTAGTCATTCATGAGTTGATTTAAGCAAAACTCTAAACTTTTTATCAAGAGGAAAGACCCAAATATCTTTGATGGGAACACAAATTTTTCCTGGCTGCCCGCCAAGCTTCCCACGACCTTTAGTT
>JAAEMD010000473.1 GCA_024225875.1 bacterium | reverse complement strand
TTTAAAAAAGAGTATATCTTTGCGTCATTTTTATAGTTTTCACTTAATACCTTTTGAACGACTTTGTCACTCAAGTTATCGCCATAACGTGATTGTACAGTTGAATAGTCGCCGTCATCCCCTATGCATGTTAGAACTAAGCCTGCAGTAATATTATTTTTTAAATGTTCTAAATTACGGCTTAAATATGTGATAGTGCCAATAGTCTCTGTTGTAAAAACAAAGCGATAACTATAAAAGTTATTCTCATTTTTTGCTAACCAGTTGATCAAAGCCAAAGAGACAAGGGGGCCTGAAAGTTCATTATTTGCGAGTGAGGGGTGGCAAACATAACTAGATATTAAAATTTCTTTTTTACTTTTACCTGGAATAAGAAGTTCTGCATAGGTTAAGGAACCATCAAAATGATGACTGTTAATGAATACGTGGTAATCATCTTCAGTTAGAGACTTTCTTTGTTTGTCTGTTATGCAAAAACCCCATCGAGGCTCATAATAAGATGTAACATAAGGAATTGCTTCAGGCTGTTCAGGCAATGAATGCAGATGTTTTTGTAGCTCATTAAGCGGGATTATTTTATCGACTTGGGTTGAGTAGCCAAGTACATGTAAATTTGAGTCTTTAAAATTTACTTT
>JAAEMD010000472.1 GCA_024225875.1 bacterium | reverse complement strand
TATTATTTATTTTTTTTATATCTACTAAATCATTTTTATCAATCATAATAGATATTTCAGCCTGAGCAGTTTTCATAAAACTATTCTTTTTTGTTTTCACAGAGTTTGTTAGAGGCACCAGTATACAGTTATGCTCAACTAAAGCCAGGAATAAGGCTACTGAATCCGGCGAAAAATCAGCTTCTATAACAACAACATTACCTGGATTAATTTTATTTAAAGATAACTGTTGCTGCCAGTAAGTAATTCGTTCTAACAGCCATCCATAGGAGTAAATTTTATCTTTCCAGATCACAGCCTGTTGCTCTTTATCAACTTTAAATCGATTTAACATAAACTCGATTGTCATTATGTTACTCCTCCCAGATAAAGTACCTGTCCTGTAATAAAATCACTTTCTGATTTTATGAAAAAATCAGTTATATTAGATATATCTTCAAATGTTCCAAATCTCCTTATTGACTGACTGTTTATTAAATTATCTATTTTAGGTTTTGGAATAGAGCGAATTAAATCTGTTTTAACTGGAGTAGGGCCTATGGCATTTACTGTAATATTCATATCACCAAGCTCTTTTGCCATGATTTGAGTTAAGTTTAAAACAGCTGCTTTTGAGGCTGAATAAATGGCTTCGCCAGCTAATTTCAAGGGTACAGCTACTGTAACAAAATTAATTATCCGGCCAAACTTATTCCTTTGCATTAATCTTGCTGCCTCTCTACAAAAAAGGAAGGTGCCTATTAAGTTGGTATCTATTATTTTATGTGCTGTTTTTAAAGGAGTAAGCAGGCTGTGATTCATTGAAGCTACTCCTGCATTATTGATTAATATATCCAGTCTATTATATTTTTTATTAATTTCCATAAACATATTTTTCACACTGGTTTCATCCGATATATCCAGGCAGTAATGTTTATATTTTTCAAATTCATAATCTGCTTTGTTTCTGCTGCATCCAATTACTCGAAACCCCTTATTTATATAATGCTCAACCAGATATTTCCCAATACCTTTTCTGGTTCCAGTAATAAGGACAGTAGTATCTTTATGCATAATTTTTATCCTCAACCAGTTTAATTATATATTCTGCCAGGGTATCAATTGTTTTAAAAGGGCTCACTTGTTGAGACATTGCCTTTTCGTCTGCTAATGTTACTGATATATCCAGCTGCTCCTGCAGGTTTTGTTCTACAGAAACAACAAGAGTAACCAGGCCTAAAGAATCCAAAAGACCTTTATTCCCAAATAAAACCATATCTTTTGATTTATTTACATCTTTCATATTAGAAACAGTGTCTTTTATATCATCTATCGATTTATATATCACTTCTATTACTTTACTTTTCATTTACCAGGCTTCCTTTTTAAAATTTAATTTTTTATGTCTACTGTTTTCTAATCTAAACCTCATATATACTTTACGATCTAAACTGTATGATGTGTAAAATATGACTTATATATCCCATTGTCAACGCTTTTTATAAACTTTCAAAGTAATTATATTACCTGTTTAACTATTATGATTGTTTATAAAATATCAGCGCCTTGTGAAACAAAGCGGCTCCTGAAGCAGGATATATCCTGCCAGTCAACAATAATACTACTTGTTTACTGATACACCTGAAATGAATTTTATAGTTTCCGGAGTATTTTCTGGAGACAACTATTGACAATGTAAGGAGCTCCTTATATTATGCCCGGGATTATTGCAGGACTTTACTTAAAACAGGGACTGTAATTTTAGGAAAAGGCAGGTTTATCAGGACTGGCTTGATAATAATTTCAAAATAAAGGGTTTTATTAATGAATAAAGCAAAAATATGTGCTCTGGCTTCAATTCTGTTTTGTACTGCAGCTATAAAAGGTATCTATGCAGAAGATTCATCAGTAAAATGGTCTGGGTTTTTTGATTTACAGCACAATACATACCATGGTTTATCAGAAAAAGATGGTTTTCGCTGGGGACAGTTCGAGGTTGGACTTGAACAGGATATATCAGAAACAGTATCTATTGAAGGTTCTCTGGCCTATGATCATGAAAATGAAAAGTTTGAGATTGGCTCTGGACTGTTAAAAATAGAACCCTTTAAAAACATAGAAATTGCTTTTGGACAATTTGATGTTCCATTAGGTATAGATCATAACTATTACCCATCAATTGACAGACCATTTGTATCAACCCCTTTATTAAATGAAAAAATGTATGATAGCTGGAATGATCCTGGTGCCAGGCTGTCTGTAGAAAATAATATGTATAATGCTGTTTTTTATGTAGTAAATGGCCAGAATCTACAGGCTAACCAGGAAAAAGCACAGTCAGCAGGGTGCAGGATAGGGAAGGTTTTTAAATATTCGGAAATAGGGTTTTCTCTGGCAAATGATCCAGCAAAACGTGATTCATTTTCAGGGCTGGATTTTTCATATCACTGTAATAATCTAAATATCCTTGCAGAAATTATGAATGTTAATAACTCATCAGATAAAAAAGCCCGCGCATATTATGTCCAGGCAAAATATGATTTTGGAAAATACTTCCTTTTAGCTCGTTACGGTGGATACAGCGAGGAAGCTGGTTATGATAGAGATTCGGACTCGCATTCTCAACTTTCAAGGCTTTCTGCTGGTGGCGGTATTAAGATAGAAAATAATGTGAAAATGAGGATTGAGTATCAGCTTAATTATGAAGATGGCAGCTTCAGTAAAAAAAGTAATGATGCTTTATTTTTTCAAACAGTAGTTGGGTTTTAGCAATAATACTTGAGGCTCTTTTTGAAAAGAGCAACTCATAGAAGGGATTTAATATTATGCAAATAACTTTATCAGACCTTGATATTAACCAGGAAGGTCAAATAGTAACTGTCCAGGCAGAAGGGGACGTCAGGAGACGTCTTCTGGATATGGGACTTGTCAGGGGTGTTAAACTTAAGGTTTTAAGAAAAGCACCGCTGGGTGATCCAATCGCAGTATTTTTAAAAGGCTTTCATCTTTCATTACGGATAGAAGAAGCTAAATGTATTATAGTTAAAAAAATCAGTAATGATGATGACTGAATTTTCTATGGTAATAATTAAAGGAGGTTAAAGAGAATGGCAACTAAACAAATAAAGGTCGCATTACTTGGTAACCCCAACAGTGGCAAAACCTCTCTTTTCAATGCTCTTGCAGGTACTAATCAAAAAGTCGGAAATTTTTCCGGTGTTACTATTGAAAAGTATGAAGGAGTGCTGAAATATGAGAGTTATGAAATTAAATTGATTGATTTACCAGGCACATATTCACTTACCGCATACTCTCCAGAAGAAGTAATTGCCAGAAATTATATTATTGAAGACAAACCTGATGTCGTTATAGATGTAGTAGACGGATCGAGCCTGGAACGTAATTTATACTTAACAACTCAGCTTATGGAGCTGGAAACTGAAATGATTGTAGCTTTGAATATGTTTGATGAAGTAGAAAAAGCAGGGACAAAAATAGATATCAAGCAGCTGCAAAAGCTTTTTGGTTCTCATATTATTACTACTTCAGCTGTAAAAAAAACAGGTATTTCCTCACTTTTAGACCATGTAGTCAGGGTTTATGAGAAAAAAATTGATATCAAAAAGAATAAATTAACCTTAAGATTAGAAATTGAAGATAAATTACTTGATATTTGTGAGCTTTTAAAAGGAGTAAAGGGCTTAAAAAAATATAACCATAGATGGCTGGCAATTAAACTGATGGAAAATGATAAGGAAGTTTATAACCTGGTTAAAGAGTATCCTGTATGGATACAACTGGAAGAAATCCTCAAGAAATCTATTATTGACTGTAAAAATAAATATCAAAGTGACCCTGAGGTATTAATTACTGAAGACAGGCATGCCTTTATTCATGGGGCTATAAAGGAGACTGTGGAGTTCCCGTCAACAAAAAAGAAAACCCTTACTGAAAAGATAGATTCAATAATTATAAATCGTGTTCTGGGGTTCCCGATATTTATGGGTATTATGTGGCTGGTATTTCAGTTCACCTTTAAACTGGGGGAAGCTCCTATGGGATGGATAGACCTGTTCTTTGAGTTTCTATCTGGAGTTGCAACTTCTGTTTTACCAGAAGGAATGGTTCAGTCCATCATAGTTGACGGAATCATTGCCGGTGTCGGAGGCGTGCTGGTTTTTTTACCTAATATATTACTCCTGTTTATTGCTCTTGCTTTTCTGGAGGGTACCGGTTATATGGCACGTGCAGCCTTTGTAATAGATAAGATAATGCATAAAATAGGCCTGCATGGAAAATCATTCATTCCAATGATCACTGGTTTTGGCTGCTCAATCCCGGCAATAATGGCTACTAGAACATTAAAAAACAGAGGTGATCGTTTAACTACCATTATGATAATTCCATTTATGAGCTGTGGCGCAAAGCTGCCTGTTTATGTACTTTTAATCAGTGCTTTTTTTTCTACTGGTGCAGCAGGCAATGTTCTTTTTGGAATATATGTACTTGGTATTATAGTAGCTTTACTTTCAGCTAAAATACTGAAAAAAACTCTATTTATCGGAGAGTCTGAACCTTTTGTTATGGAGCTTCCTCCTTACAGGATGCCAACTATAAAAACAACTTTAATACAGGCAAAGATCAAGGCCTTTATGTACTTGAAAAAGGCAGGTACCATAATTTTAGCAGCATCGATTTTAATATGGGCAGCAAGTAATTTCCCTCAAAATAAGGTGCTGGAGGCCAGATACGAAGAACAGATTAATCAGGTTAATATCAACCGCAGCTTAACACAGGAGAAAAAAGATGAGTTGCTTTCTAATATTGAGTTTGAAAACCAGTATATGCAGCTGGAATACTCTATTGCCGGCAGACTGGGCAAAAGTATTGAGCCTTTTATAAAACCGCTTGGTTTTGACTGGAAAATCGGGGTTGCCCTGGGAACCGGTCTTGCAGCTAAAGAAGTGGTAGTATCTACACTGGGTACAATCTACTCATTAGGTGAAGTTGATGAGGAGTCTGTAGACCTTGCAGAAAAATTACGAGCAGATCCTGATTTTACATTAGCTACAGCATTATCGTTAATGATATTTGTATTACTTTATATGCCCTGCATCGCAGCCATAGGCGTATTTAAAAAAGAAGCAGGCGCATGGAAATGGATTGTGATTTATGCAATTTACTCAACCTCAGCTGCCTGGATTTTATCCTTCACGGCTTATAGAGTTACGCTTTTTATTACAGGATAGCTTTTAATACTCTATCCATATCATCAGAAATGAATTTTTAATCATTTATCTATTTTCTGGTGATATGGTTGTGAGTTTAATAACTGTCTTATCGCTTTATTAGTCTTTTAATTTTATCTTCTATATTTTCTGTGTTTTTTATCTCACATTCCCAGATAGTCAAAACCTTCCATCCTGAAGACTTTAATGTAAGCTCTTTATCCTTATCTCTTCTAACGGTTTCTTTGAATTTGTTTCTCCAGAAATCGGTTTTTGATTTTGGATTATATGCATACTTACAGTTACTATGCCTGTGCCAGAAACAGCCATGTACAAATATTACTGTTTTATAACGTGGTAGAACTATATCTGGTTTTCCTGGCATTTTATTATTATGTAATCTAAATCTAAAACCCATTTTATGCAGTGTAGATCGCACTGTCATCTCAGGTCTGGTGTTTTTGCTCTTTATACGAGACATATTCCAGCTTCTATGTTCTTTTGAGATCGTATCCATACTGTTTAGTTTTAATTAATCCTTGAAAAGGAAAGTTAGTATCGGCACTCATAATTGTTCAAGGTTGCAATTAAGGTTTTGGCTACATCTTCTACTAAAGGCACTACTACAGAGTTACCAAACTGCTTATAAGCCTGGGTATTGGAAACAGGGATTTTAAAATTATCGGGAAAACCCTGTAAACGAGCACATTCTCTCGGGGTTAGCTTTCTGGGGTTTTTCTTATCTTGAGGGATAAGTATTTCTGATCCGTCTTTATAGTACCTGGCACTCAATGTCCTGGAAATGCTTTCTTTATTGACCAGGCTGTAGCCAAATCCATTTCCTTTTTTCTTATGCTTAAGAGAGTAGGCCTGTAAATAATCCCACAGCTTATTTGATAAAGTATATTTATCATCAACTTCTGATTCTAAAATATATTTCAACTTTTGATTTTCATCAGGGTAAACAGGGAAGTTAAAATCTATTTTTTTATATTTATGCTTATTAAAACCTGCTATAAATATTCTTTCTCTATGCTGCGGGGTGTAATGCTTACCATCCATAACTTTATAAAATATACTGTAGCCTGATTTTTCGAGCGTATCGATAATAACTTTAAACGTATTACCTTTATCATGGGCTCTGAGATTTTTAACATTTTCTAAAAGAAATGAGTCCGGTCTTTTATAATTTATGATTCTCAAAATATCAAAAAACAAAGTTCCCTGGGTTTTATCCAGGAATCCATGATTTCTTCCTAAACTATTCTTTTTTGATACTCCTGCTATTGAAAATGGCTGGCAGGGAAAACCTGCAACTAAAATATCATGGTCAGGTATGTTTTTTTCGGATATTTTTCTAATATCGCCATCAGGGATCTCGTTAAAGTTTGCAAAATAGGTTTCCTGACAAAACCTGTCGTATTCAGAAGTAAAGACGCACTCTCCTCCTGCACGTTCAAAAGCCAGCCTTATACCACCAATGCCTGCAAAAAGATCAATAAACCTGTATCTTTTTTTACCTTTTAAAGACTTTGTTTCTTTTTTATTTTTATTATTCAGCACATGTTTTACCAGGATCTTTTCGATATATTCCTGGATAGATTTGCCCTGATTGCCGGCATCAATTCTGACCTGCTCAATAACAGTGTCCGGAACCCTTATATGTATTTGATTTTTCATACTTAATCTCCGGGAAATATTTTATATCAAATCCGTTCCATTTTCTACATACCTCAGTCCATATGAAAAGAGTTTCAGCGACAAAGTCCTGGAGTAATGACCCGGAGATCATTTCTGCCATTATGGGTAAAATTGCATATCCCTGCCAAAAGGATCAGCTAGAAACATTATCTGTCATAATACTTTAACTATTTGAAAAGTCTGATTTGTTTTTCCTGAGAACAACTTATCAAGGTATGAATTGATAGCATATACAGAACCTTTTTTCGATTTTGTTGCAGTAGTAGGTGCATTTAGAGAAGCTTGTATTTTCTGTGTATTAATTTGAGCCGTCTTCCAATGGTCGCTAGACGCTAATATATGTATTTGATTTTTTCCTTCATCAGTTAGCGTGTTTTGAACAACAAGTATATGCTCATTATCTATTAGAACTAACCCATCAGCACCCTTTAAAGGAGTCGTGATTTGTATTTGTTTAAAATCGTCAGGTTGATTAATTGGGATTTTAAAAAATATTCCTTCATTAAATTTACTAACAACTAAATATCCACCTGGATGATAAATAATTCCATTTAAATTAAACCCTTCTCCTTTGAATTTATCATGAGTAAAAAATACTTCTGCCTTGTTTGTTTTAAGATTAATTTTGTAAATAACCGGGCTAAAGCTATCCGTAACATAAGCATTTCCCTCTTTGTCAGTTACTACATCGTTTGCAAAGTGGTTTCCATCAAACAACTTATCCAACTGAAAATAATGTTTTCTTTGACCTGTTTGCAATGAATAAACAGCTAATCCAGCGACTTTGTTTTGTGTGTTCCTGGACGTTTTTATTGAAGCACCAGGATCAGAGTTGCACACAAATAATAATTTATTATTTTGATCTATGTGTAACCCTATTGTTGAAATAAGATCAGGATCTTTTGTAAATTCTTCATAGACGCCATTTTTTGAAACTTTCCCTATTTGACCAAATTTTACAGAGCTTAAAAAGTACTGGTCTTTTTGTTTATGAAAGGCAATTCCTTCAGGAAATAAATTATCCTTTCTAACATCTATTTGTGCAGATTCTTTTGTTGTACAGCCTGAAATAGAAAAAAGAATACCAATGAAGAATATTCCAGAAACATTTAATATTAACTTTGATTTTTTCAAATCACATCTCCTTAATAATGGCTGCAAATTTTCTTTTCATTATGAATTATGTTAACACTTTACATATCGAGAAGTAAAATTGAATTTTATAGACTAAATACTTCATGAAAACCTGTTTGGTATATATAATTATAAAGCTATAGCTGGTACAAATTGAACTGTCCGTTTAAATGTCTGAGTGCAGTGTACTTGCGTACATAAACGAAGTCATTTAAAAACTTTAAGTGTCGGACATTTTACTTTTGATCAGCTATAAAACTATATGTGACTTAAGTTTATTAAAGAGCTGAATCTAAAAAATACAGGCTTTACAAGGAGACTTGAAATGATCGATTTATCGAATAAAGTAGTTTTAATCACTGGTTGTTCCGGTGGCATTGGAACTGGAATTGCAGAGGTTTTAAATAAAGCAAAAGCAAATATCATTATTCATTACAATCAAAACCAGGCTAAAGCTAAAGATTTACTTTCTAAGTTAGATGGAAATAACAATCACATTCTTCAGGCAGATCTTTCTGATCCTGGACAAGTAAAGGAACTATTTTCTGAAATCAAAAATAAGACTGGCCGCTTAGATGTACTTGTAAATAATGCAGGTAAAATAGTTAAGGATAATCTTAGTTTCAGGTTTTCATTAAATGATTGGAAGATTCCAGTAGAGACTAATTTATTTAGTGTTTTTAACTGTACCAGAGAGGCTGTTCGTTTACTTCGAAAAAGTGATCAGCCCAGAATAATCAATATAGCTTCAATAGCAGCTTCAATGCCTTTTCCTGGCCAGTCTAATTATGCTGTGTCTAAAGCTGCGATTATTAATTTTACAAAAACACTTGCTGTTGAATTATCTTCCTGGAAAATATTAGTAAATACAGTATCTCCCGGGCTTATTGATGCCGGGATGCATGAAAATTTTTCTGCTGAACATAAAGAAAGGTATTTAAAAAATATTCCTTTACAACGATTTGGGCAGTCTGAAGAAGTTGGTAATATGGTAGCCTTTTTATCTTCCAGTTTATCTTCATATATTACAGGAAAAGAGTTTATCATTGATGGAGGTTTACTACCCTGAAATTTATGGATAAAGAATATCAATATAATTTTGAAGTTAGAGATTATGAATGTGATTTAACGGGAGTTGTTAATAACGCTAATTATTTTCATTATTTCGAACATGCACGGCATAAATTTTTAAATGAGTTTGGTATATCTTATGCTGATTTTCACCAAAATAAAGGCATTACTTTAGTTCTTATACAAGCTAAAATTGATTTTATTAAATCTCTAAAAAATGATAACCAGTTTTGTGTTCGTTTAAGTTTACATCAAGAGAGCCGTTTGAAATTTTACTTTCAAGAACAAATATATCTTATGCCTTCTGAAGAGCTGATTGCTCAAGGAAAGTTTACTTGTGTTGCTTTTTTTACCAAAACAAAAAAGCCTTTTCTGCCTCCGGAAATAAAAAGTATTATTGATTTATTTAAGGAGCAGGGTTTGGTATGATCTGGATTATATCAATATCCCTGACAGCTGATTTAGTTTTTCCTGAGATTTTTGAAGAAGCAGCTCGAATTTTTTTTTCATTATAATTTATCTCTGGTTTCTACAGGATTTTACAGGCAGTATATGTGTTATGATTTTAGAATGAATAACCAACCTGAATAACTGCTCCTTGAAATAACAGCTCTGAAAGAGAAATTTTTTGATAGTTTTTTTCGGGCGATCCTGTTTTATTCAGTGCAACAGGGATTTCCAGATTATAACCAAAATTCAATGAAACCTTATCAAAGAGATAGCACGTATAACCAGCTTCTAAAGATGGAGCAATAAACCATCCCTTACCTGGATAAACATTCTTAAGAGAAGTAGAGTTATTTATTATACTGACCGAAGAATAAAACAACGAACTGCCGAGACCCCAGTAAAATCCTTCCAGAGCTGTTTTTTGATAAAATCGAACCTTACTGCTGATACCATACTGTTTTTCGTGCCATTTTCCTGAATTATCTTTTTCAAGCCAGTAATCATACTCACGTATGTCCGAGTTTTTATAAGTTATCTGGTTATACCATGTTTTGTGCCTGTCTAATTTAGATTCAAAACCTAACTTTACAGGAGCAGCATTATGCCTGGATAAGCCAATTATTTTACCTGTACTTATTGCTGTGCCAACAGGATTAATGGATAGATTATGATTAATATGTTCGTATTGATAATGGTTTTTTCTAATAGCAGACTTGTTATATTCTTTTACAGCACAGGCAACAGCAGGCACTGGCCCTGCAAACAACCCAGCAAATGGGATCATATAAAGTAAAGTCCCAGCTATAGAACCAAATCCTGCACCAAAACAGGTATTTACTAACGATCCCTGCTCTTCCTGCATGTCACCGGCTGCATAAACACCAAGTGCACTGCCGACAGCAGCACCAAAAGGCATGACTAGTAATGAATAAAGAGGATAACCAGAAACTCCTGCCAGTACAACAAATGAGCTTACAGCACCAACAATATAACCTGTATAACCGCCAGCTATTTTAAGCTTGTTTTGAGTATAAAAATCATAAGAAAAGAGATTATCATTTTCAGCGTCCGGATAAATCCTGTAGTTTTGTCCTTGAGTTTCAGCAAAACTTAAGCTGCAAAACACAGATAAGAGTAAGCCGGCAATAATTATCTGTATTCGTTTCATAATTGAAAAATATACAGCAAAAATACTAATCTGAACAACATCCTTAAAAAAGGACAATTAAATAAACCTGAAAAAGATATGCTTATTTATAGTGCAAAAGCTTCCCTGTTTTTGTGGATATTACCCATTATGAAGACTAAATCTAAAAAATTGATATGAAAAGAACTTTGATTACATTCTTTAACACGCGTCATCTCTGCTGAATCTAAAATTGTATTCTTAAAGGAATATTTCTTCTCATCTTCTGATATATGGGATATTTTATTTTCAGCATATTTTCCTAAAGTAAGCATATAACGGTTATCTATTATCGATTCAAATTTAATAAATAGCAAAGTGCCGTTACTTTTTTCTTTGTCGATGTTATGGTTAGATGAATCCAGTGATGTTGATAAAAAAACAAAATCCTTATATTTCTGTTCAATGTTTTTTTTAATTTCATTACTAATCTTTTTTATACCATAGCATGATGGATAGAAGTTAAATAAGTTCTTAGATAAAGATTCAGAGACATTAAAAAATCTACATATATTGTATACTTTCTCATAAAAAAAAGAATAGTCTTCATTATTAAATGATAAAAAATCACCTTTAATGACAACATCAATTTTTTCTTGTGTGAAAAAAATCAGTGCATTGATAATATCAAGACACACTAAAGCGCTAATTTCAGTACCCCTAACACTTGCTTGATAGCCGTAGTGATGAAGTTTAGTTGAGTTAATACAACGAATTTTTATCTTACTTTTATCATAGTTCTCCTTTGAATTATTATTAATGTTTGATAATCCAGGTAATAACTTTGATTTACTGATGATTGTAGAGCATTTTTCTTTATTGTGTTTATAGAGTATTTTAAATATTTTACTACGCAATTTACTGTCGAATGAAGTCATAAATTTAAAATCAACACACAATTCCTCTTCCTTCATCTTCAATGAGAGGCTCAGCTCTGAAATTGGTTGAGTTATTTCAGAATCAAAAGATTTGAAACGTATATTTTCAACCAATTGACACCATTCTAACAAATCTTTGTTTACGACATCCAAAATATTCAGGTATTTTTTTAAGATGTCAATTATATCTACAGGTAATACGTGCTTATATGTTTCATCAACATAGAAGTTTAATACAGAATCTAAATATAGATACATTTTCAGGCTTGAGTTATCATGTTTACTAAGATTTTTCTTTTCCTCCATCAATTTATTATAATCAGACCACTTCCTGGGAAAACATTTTTTAGAGTTTTGTTTAAAAATTCTATTCATAGAAATTACTTTATACTTAATACTCATGTTCAATATCCTTTATATTTATAATTCTATCTAAATTAATTAATATTCTTATCATTTTTTTTAAGCTGAAACAATTGATATATTAAACTTGTAAAACAATTTATTAATTAATCAGCCTGGTCAGCATCAAAAGATGATTCCAGCTTATTTATAAATTTTATGTGATGCCGGGCAGTGAAGCTGTCAGCTATATTTAAAACTAATCTACTGATACCACCTCCTTTTCTACGTTTATAGCAAACCATTTATAAATTGCTGGAATTACTAATAATGTTAAAATTGTTGAACTGATAAGTCCTCCAACCACAACTGTAGCTAATGGCCTTTGAACTTCGCTTCCAGTCCCTGCTGAAAACAAAAGTGGAATTAATCCTAAAGCTGTTGTTAAAGCTGTCATGAGTACAGGTTTTAAACGTAACACAGCACCACGAATAGAAGCTTGTGTCATTGAAAAACCTTCACGCAATAAATGATTCAAATAAACAACTAAAACCATCCCATTTCCTAGTGCAATACCAAATAGCGCAATGAAACCTACAGATGATGGTACGGATAAGTTCTGTCCTGTAATCCAAAGCGCAACAACGCCACCAACAAGAGCAAGTGGGATATTCAATAAAATCAACAATGCATTTTTCACAGAATTAAAATGTAAAAACAACAAGAAAAAGACGAGGCCGATTGTTAAAGGGATTACAATCGCAAAACGTTTATTGGCTTCTTGCTGCAATCTAAATTGACCACCCCACGTAGTAAAATAACCGATTGGCAACTTTATTTTTTGATTAATAACACGTTGTGTTTCTTCAACAAAAGATCCAATATCTCTACCTGAAACATTACATTGAATTGTAATGAATCGCTGATTATTTTCACGAGTTATTTGCCTGGGTCCTGTTATTTCTTCAATTGAGGCAAGTTGAGATAATGGGATTTTGAGACCATTTGGACCATCCACTAATAACCCCTCAATATCTTCTTTGTTATCTCTAAATTTTTGTTTGAATCGAACCAGGATATCAAAACGCCTGATATCTTCAAAAACCTGACCAACAATTTCGCCTCCAATAGCGGATTGAATAATGCTTTGAGCATCTGCAACATTAATCCCATATTTAGCAATAGCCTGGCGATTAATTTTGATTTGAAGCTGTGGAGTCCCTGCAATTTGGTCTACCTGGATATCTTTAGCACCATTTACCGTTTGAACAACAGCAGCTATTTTATCAGCAGTTTGTTTTAGCAATTCTAAATCATCACCAAATAATTTTATAGCTAAATCAGCTTTAATGCCTTCCAGTAACTCATCTATTGTCATAGCTATTGGTTGCGTAAAGCTGGTTAATATTCCAGGTGTTTCCCCAAGGTCTTTTCTGATAAGCTCTTTTAATTCTTTTTGAGATTTTACTCTCCAGTTATTTTTAGGTTTTAGTAATATATACATTTCAGCGCTATTTATGGGGTCAGCATGCGCACCAACTTCGCCTCTACCAATACGTGAAACAACGCCACTAATTTCTTTGATCCGCATCAATTTTTTCTCAACGATCATTGTAAGCTGTTTACTTTTATTTAGAGAGATGGAAGGCGCCATAGCCAAACGGAGTATCAGCGTTCCTTCTTGTAGCTCAGGTGTAAATTCTGACCCTAATCCTGGAAAAACAACAATTCCGACAATGATAAAAACAACTGCCAGCAAAACGGCATAGATACGTTTAAAAATAAAGAATTGAACTAGTTTTTTATATGGTTCTTGTATTTTTCTAATAATCCATACCTCATTAGATTTTTCTTTTGAATCAGGTTCTTTCATCAAAAAATATGACATGGCCGGTGCTATTAGAATTGCAAAAAGAAGAGAACCTAACATAGAGAGCGCAATTGTAAAGGCTAGAGGCTTAAACGTTTTGCCTTCAACACCTTGAAGTGTCAACAGTGGAAGAAACACTACTATAATAATAGTAATTGCAAACATTACAGGCTTGGCAACCTCAACGCAAGCGCGTGAAATCTCATGAATTCTTGATTCGCTTTTAGTTGGTTCTTTTAAGATCCTGTCAATATTTTCAATCAGAACAATTGTGCCATCCACCATGATTCCAATAGCAATTGCAAGTCCCCCAAAAGACATGAGGTTGGCAGAAATACCAAACAGATGCATACCAGTTAAAGCAAATAAAACAGAAAAAGGGATTGATAGTGTAACAACTAAGCCAGGTCTAATGCCTCCCATAAATACAAATAGCACGAAAACTACTAATAAAATACCTTGAAGCAAGGCATTGGTTACTGTTTGAACACATGCCGCTACCAATGACTTTTGTTCATAATAAGGTACAATTTTTAAGCCTTCCGGCAGCGATTTATTGAGTCGATCTAATGATTGTTCAACAGCTGATATCACTGTTGATGAATTTGTGCCAAATAACTTAACAACCATACCGGCAACAACTTCGCCAACTCCATTTCTGGTTTGTATTCCTCGACGGACAGCCCCCCCAATTTCAATCTCCGCTAAATCTTTTAAATAAACAGGCGTGCCTTTTTCAGAATTTATAACAATATTTGATATATCCTCAATAGAGGTTGCCAGTCCTATCGATCTGACAATATACTCCTCACTGTTTTTCTCAATGAATTGTGCTCCCACATTAAGATTATTCGCCTTAATCTTTTCAATAACCTGAGGTAATGTTACATGATATTGCAACAATGCATGGGGATTAATAACCACATGAAACTGCTTTTCATAACCACCAATACCCAACACTTCTGTTACACCAGGTACATTCTGAAGTTGAAATTTTATGATCCAATCTTGAATTGAGCGTAGCTCGGTAAGACTTCGCATACCTGTTGAGTCTTCCAGATAATAGAACAAGACTAAGCCCATGCCAGTAGCTATCGGTCCTAACTCTGGCTCACCAAATCCTTCCGGAATTTGTTCTCTTGCTTCAAGCAAACGCTCACCGACCAATTGTCTGGCAAAATATAAGTCCATGGAATCTTCAAAATATATATTCACAACAGATAAACCAAAATTGGATACTGACCTTATTTTTTGGATACCAGGAAGACCGTTCATTGCTGTTTCAACTGGAAAAGTAACATATTTTTCTATTTCTTCTGGTGCTAACCCTTCTGTAGTTGTAAAAACTTGTACTAGATTAGGTGATACATCAGGAAATGCATCTATCGGCAGCTTCTGATAACTCATATAACCAGTAATCATTACCACAATTGCCAAAACTAACATCAGCAGACGATTTTTCAGGCCAAAATTAATCCATCTTTTCATGACTGTCTCCTTTAATGTGAATGATCATCATCCATTGAATTTTTTTGAATTTCAGCCTTTAAGATAAAACCTCCATCTGATACATACTCTGTTCTTGCTTTAAGACCAGATTTCACTATTACATATTTCTCATCAGATGCACCAAGATTAACTGGATGGGGTTCAAATGCATCACCTTTTCTAACAAAAACAAATGGTTTATCATCAATTTTCTGGATTGCGGTATTTGGGACAACTACTTTTCCTTTTATGCTTGAATAAACAACATTTACATCAACAAACATTCCAGGTTTCCATCGCTGATTCTTATTTGATAATTCAATGCGCCCCATTTGGGTTCTGGTCTGTGGGTCAACAATGGGCGAGACATAAGAAATAGTACCGTTTATCTGGTCCTTTCCATTACTAGATTGAATAGACGCGTTCTGACCCTGTTTAATTTCACCGATTTTACCTTGAAAAACACTAAACGTTACCCAGACAGTATTCAGATCTGCAATTTCAAAAGCGTGTGAATTTGCCTCAATACTTTCGCCAAGTGTTAAATGTTTTTCAATGATAGTACCAGATATGGGAGAAGCAATTTTATAAGGAGTCAGGCTATCATTGCTTTCTATAGTAGCCAGCAAATCACCTTTTTTTACAGTATCTCCAATATGGTGATAGATTTTCTTAACTACCCCTGGGAACCTGGGAGTAATATGTGCTAAATAATCGAGATGGATTCTAATTTCACCTGGAAATTGTCCTTTTTTGTTTACCCATCCGCTTTTAGCTATTTTTATTTTTACGCCAAACTCCTTTAAAGTCTTGTCATCCATATGTACAACTGCTTTTTCCTCATGCATATCGTGTTCATCCTCATTCTGCTCTTTATCTACAGCTAGAGTATTAATTGATAAAAACATGCTAAAGATAATCAGATAAACAAAAAATTTAGTTAAATAGCGTTTCATTATCGACTCCTTTCAAAGGACAATCCTGTTAATAATTTTGTTTCAAGCATTAAGCAATGATACTGAGCTAGTGTATCAATGTAATTTTCTTTAAATTCAAATAAAGTGTTTTGAGATTCTAAAACTTCCAAATAAGAGAATTTTCCTTTTAAATATCCTTCTTGAAGAGTATTAAATATTTCTCTTGATTCTGGAATGATTTCTTGTCTAAGACTATCGATTTCTATCTTTAACATCTGAATTTCTAAGTAAAGTGTTTTTAACTTGTTTTGAACTTGTATAAAAGTATTTTTCATAGCAAGCTCTTTTTGTTTAAGATTAGAGTTTGATGACTCAATAGCAGCAGAATTTTGATCAAAAATAGCAATTGGAATAGAGGTGCTTAAAATAAATGATTTATCATTACTACTGTTTTCATGCTTAATACCGCCGCCTATAAATAAATCTTGAGTTCCAAGAGACTTTTGGAATTTAATTTCTTCTTTAGCAAGTTCAACTTCAGCTCTTTTTAATTTCAGCGCTATATTTTCAGAAAGGCGATTCACCAATATGTTAAGGGGGGTAACAGAATCGAAGTTCGAAAGGTCGCCCTCTAATAAATCAAACTGCGCCTCTGAATATCCCCAGCTAGCACTTAATTGGTTTTTAGTACTATTAAGCATTAGTCTTCTTTGTTTTATTTTTAGATTGCTTTGAAAAACTAACATATTTGCTCTTTTCTGCTCAACAACGGATAAGCGACCCTTTTGAACTCTGGCTTCTATTTCTTTTGAAAATAGTTGATTGATTTTAAATCGTTCTTTATCCAGAATTAAAAGCTCCTGTTGTCTTAATATTTCGGTTCCTATCTTAGATGAAGATATTATTTTATTAATAAGTACGTTTAAATACTCTAGTTCTGATATTTCTTTTCTTTTTTGCGCTGCTTTAACACGAAAGTAGCGTTTCCCTCCCAACTCAATCAGGAAGCCTGTCTTTGCAGTTGTTTCTGCATTTTTAAGGCCTGTATTTCCGCCATTTCCAAAGATGTTTTCTGATTCTAATTCAATCTCAGGATTTGGTAACACTCCAGCCTGCTTTAAAAGCGCTTTTTTAGATTTAATATTCTCTGATGCAACTTTGATTTCAAGATTTTGCAGTTTAACTAAGTTAACTACTTGAGACATTGAGATATTATCTGTTGGATTTATTTCTGATGCCTGCACGAAATCAACCATAACAAAAACAGGTAATAACGATAAAAATAGTTTGATTTTGCTGCTCATAAATTCTCCTTTCATAAATTGATACATATTGCCTGTTTGGAAAGCAGGCAATAATAAAAAAAGAGGATTTTTTAAATTATAAGGATTGTAGAGTTTATTTGTTTGAAAAATTGCTTAGGAATTGCTTCTCGATCACTTATAATGATTGAAACAATTTCAGGACTTACATTATCTTCTATCGCCATTGAAACAGGCTTTGCATTTAATAATATACAGTTGTATTGAAATTCATCTTGATTATTAAATACTAGTTTTTGCTGTAGTGCCATATCTATACAAAAATTATCAGATTGGTTATTGGCATTAAGTTCCAGTAGATTCTTTGTGATATTACTATCTATTTGACATTGTTCTGTGGCAAATTCAACATTTATTTGGCCATCAGGTTCAAAGCAAAGAATTTGATTGCTAAAAAAAACATTCAAAACAATAGCAAAGAGTAATAAGTATACTAAATACTTTGGGGCTTTCTTAAATAAATTAAATATATTCATGATTTTATTCAATAAATTTTATCGTAAACCTTACGATTTCACAAAACAATTCTTTATCCGAAGACATACTTTAACCAACATATAGCTGTTCCAAAGTAAAATGTCCGACACTAAAGTTTTCAAATGGCTTCGTTTATGT
>JAAEMD010000471.1 GCA_024225875.1 bacterium | reverse complement strand
TCGATAATTTTCATGAAAGACAATAAATTTAATCGGGGGGTTCTGTTTGCAGGCTCTCTGATTTGTATAAAAATATTTTTTAGAATGGTAAGGATATTATAATGAACAAAATTGTATCGATGTGCAGTAATAATTCAGTAACTGACTTTATAAAAGATAAAAGTAACTTTAATTCTTCATTGGAAAATTTTAGTAAGGATAAGAAATCAGATACTGTTATGTGTTTATTATCCCGATATGAAAATGATTGTAAAATAATGATTCCTGATGCCATTAAACTCATGATTGCAAAATTTTCGGAGAATTTGAGATCCTTTTATTTAAAAGGAGTTAACAAATATTTTGGCAATTACTGCAGTGCCTTTTCAGAAGGTATGACAGATTTAACAAAATGTAATATCAAAATAATTCCTGTACTCAAAGATATTAATGATAAATTATCTCTTACTTTAAGTGTGTATATACCCGAAAGCAGTGAACAGGTAAAAGAAATACAAGAACTGCGTTACACTTTGGTGTCGATTTTACGTGATGGTGGTGTGTATGTAGATTTCGATGAAGATGATTATATTGGCAATGAATACTCCTTTTTCTGCAGTATGGCGTCTTATGAGAACAGCTCAACTATTGAATTTATTTCTTCAGTATCAATGCGCTTTGATCAATTTTTTTACCCGCAGAGCACTTTTTTTCCAGATAACAGTAATGAAAAAAATGAAATATATAAGATATTAACTGGTATTTCTGAAAACTTACTCACTACCATAGGTTTTGATCTGGATGTTGTTCGACCTCTTCACAATAACCAGGAGTTAGATTCAAGTTTAAATAATAACAGTCCGTATGCTTTTTTAAATGGAGAGAAATGTTGTATTAGAGAATTAAAAGGTGGAATTAAAGAAGAACTGCATAATAATATAAGCGAAAATTATCATGTGAAATGCTCTGAGATATTAATACTCTATACTCACCATATGGCTCTGTTAAAAATAAGCAAAAGTCGCGTAGATATAAGCAGTCGCCAAAGACATATGCAATGGGATGATGGGATTAATAAGTACGAAGCAACCAATCCTGTCAGTACGGCAAGGGGTGACATTAATATTAAATTATCAGGTCTGTTCCTGATGATAGCTCTTTGCAAAGAAGAGTTGCCTGTTTTACTTGACATTGATCCGACCATGATTATTGATAAAGACTTCTGGTATCAAATCAAAAACGAAGAACCCGAGACCATGATTATGCAGGATAATTCTAATGTGAAAATGAATAAACAATGCGGCATATTATAGTAAAAGTTATGGTTTTAAAAATTGAGAACGTTAATTAATTTTAAAGTGTCTACTATCTTTTAAGCTGATAAAACGGAGCTTTGCTGATAGTGAGTTTAAATAAAGATTTTTGATTTTCCTGTCAAATATATTTCAGGATGGGATTATCAATAAAATAATACAGGGGAGATTGTAATGAATAAAATTGTGTCTTTAAAAAATAGTGACTTTAGCAATCCATTCTTTAAAAACGAATGTAAAAAAGATATTATAGTTTCAGGATTTATAAACGAAAATATTGTAGAGTACAGGGGTAAATTTCCTCTTGAGCTTATAACTCAAATGATAAAATATACTGGTATGCTGATAGACAGTATTACTAAACAACTTAACTGCCATTTTCAGGCCTGGTGTTCTGAGTTTAGTGAATTTAACCTGGCTGATCCTTCGTCTAAGCAGGTGCTGGATCTTACCTCAATTTTTAAAGCCAGTTGTGATTTTTTTGTTAAGAAAGAAGAGCTGCAGTTTAATTTTAGCCTGAAATATAGCAATTCATATGTAACTACCTCGTGGTACGATGAATTTCTAAGTAAGAAAATTGATAGAATTTTATCTAAATATATTAATAATCTAGATGGTAATGTAAATAATTTTGTTAGAATTTATAAAAATGATTTGAGTATGGAATGTAGCCGTACTGATTCAAGTCTTAAACTTTCTGCTGCGATCCTTCTGGAGTTTACTGGAAATCTGATGCAAAGAAAATCACTTGACATATCTGTTTTACTTGAACAGACTAAAAACATATTGCGATTATTCGGTGCTTCGACATCATATTTAAATTTTGTAGAACAGAATTTCTCTGGGATTTCAGAAGAACTTAAAAACAATATAGAAAAGCATTATGGTTTTACAGTTTTAGATATATATCTTGATTATGATAATAATGTCTGTTTCACTTTTGAAGAAGATGAAGAACAGGCAAAAAATTCAAACAGCCCCAGTCATATGAATAATATAAAAAATCAACAAGTGGAAATTTATTATACATGCTCGTTATTACAAACTTTTAAAATATTTGCAGCCATCTGTCACAATAAACCGGCCTTTAAAGACATTGATATATTAAGACTTCATGACAAAGAGTACCTGGATAGTATAAGTAACAATGTAAATGGCGATGATTCCCCTTTTCTTTACAGGGATATTGATAACAAAAGCACTCAATGTTGTCTAATCCAGTGAAAAGATATAGCTGTTCCAAAATAAAATGTCCGACACATAAGTTTTCAAATGGCTTCGTTTATGTACGCCTGTACACTGCACTTTCCCATTTAAACGGACAGTTCAATTTGTACCAGCTATAGACTCTGACAGTCTTACCTGTCTTTAATTAATTATGTGTTTTGTTAAGAGGGCAGAGGGAAATCAAAGTATGTTCAGATAACTTCAATCCGAAATCCGGCTGAGAAACACTGTGATTTTGAAGATAGTTGTTGACCACAAGAAAAATTCCAGTAAAATTACTCTTTCCTGTAAACAGGCTGCCAGCTATGTTTACAGGTTGTCTAGT
>JAAEMD010000470.1 GCA_024225875.1 bacterium | reverse complement strand
AATTAGCTCTTCTTTTTCGGCTTCTGTTAATTTGAGTTGCTCCATACCTCTGTTATCTCAGATTTATCTCTTAAAAACTCATGCCTTTTTTCTGTTATTTCTGGCTTTTTATTTTGGACTGGCTATAAGTTTTTGCTATAATATTAATATAAAAAAAGGAGTCTTATATTATGAAAAACATTATGAAAAAACATTTTTATTTATTATTCTTTATTCTTTTAATGCATGGCTGTAGTTGTAATAACAGTTCTTTACTAAACAGCATAAACTCTTCCGATAACTACAATGAACCAAAGATACAGTATGAAAAAAATGCTTACAGAGAAAAAGAATCTAATCAGATAGAAACTTTTTTTGTATCTTCAGAAAAACAAAGAAAAAAAGGCCTTTCCTCATCACTGGTGAATAATCCAGGATGGATTTCAGATCTATATATTTTATCCGGGGACAGTTCCTCAATTCTACCTCCTGAGGGATATACTAAAATACAGTCTCCTTACAACTCTAACGTTATAGGAAGTAATGGTGATTTGAATCAAGGGTCAGGTGGAAAATATATATATCTATGCTACAAAGAATCTACAGACCCTGCTAAAGCTGCAACCAATTTAAGTGTATATTCCTCCAGTAGCAGATCAAGAAGCATACCGTCCGGCCCATATTTTACAGCAACCGGATCGCAGTGGAACGGAGGATATGGCTCTGATCTTAACCAGGGAGCAGGAGGTAACTGGATTTATTTAGATTACACTAAAAATTCTTCATATGGATCAAAAATTACGGAAGTAGGGATTCTTGCCGGGGGAACATCCAGTATTCAGCCACCGCAAGGCTGGATTAAAGTACCTGTGGATCTAAATGGCGGTGCCGATGGAGCCTGGATATATTTCTGTTATAAAACTTTTTAAGCTTTATACTGGTACATTAGTCACTGCCTTTTTCAAAAAGAAAGTATTTTTATCACTGTTGTCCGATAAAAATAAGCAGATCTTTAAAGGCAGTCACGCAAAAACACGTAGCAGGCTGTTTCTCTTTATCAAACAAAGTATAGAGGAACAGCCCACATAAGACTTCCAAACTGGCCCACAATAGTGTTGATGGGAAATGAGGCTGAAACAGGGGTTTTGAAGATATTGCAAAATTACCAGCCATTTAAACGGACACTTCAATTTGTACCAGCTGATAAGCCCATATCTATTGATAAATAGTAACTTTACGCAAGGATTGCATGTTTATTTTAGAGCTTATCTATCCTAAGCAGCCAGAAGAGCAGGTTGAATAAGCTTTGTATTATGAAACCAGGTATAAATTGCTAAATGATCTAACAATCGTTCAGGCTTTTTGGTTGTACACCAGGTTTTTCTCACCAGCCGATTTATATTTGCTCTGAGCATCGCCAGGGTATGGTTGATTGCAAATAATGGATCGATTCTTACTTTTTTCAGCTCACCCTGTCCTGCAACACAACCTTTTTCGCCCTTGCTTTTTTCATGGCTTGCTT
>JAAEMD010000469.1 GCA_024225875.1 bacterium | reverse complement strand
GTTTAATGATTGAAGCAAGACTTTAAGCTGACGCCTTTAATAAGAGCCAGCAAATTTGAATACTGAGCGCGGTGGATGTGATATCCACCGCGTTTTTTATTTACTTAGATAAACAATAAATTGTGCAAGCAATGAAGATAGCCAAGGGGAAAGGCAGAGTAGGACCACTAAATATTGATGCTTTTTCTTAAAGCTTTTCAAAACATCATCATCTTCGGCCGACAATTCACCTTTCTTGATTGAATGAATAACCATTGAGTCAGGTTTTACTTTCATTAAGCGGGCTTTATTCTCGTATGCTTGCCACTGTTCAGTGTAATTAGTTTTTACGTATTCGTTTGCTATCACACACAGCTTTTTAGAACTGAGTATGAACCAAAAGAACGATAATGATGTAAAAAACAAAAATAAAATAAAAAACATTAATCTTCCTTGATATCCTTCATAACTTTTAACGTTGCTGCTCAAGCATTCCAGCATCGCTCAACAAATTATTTAGCTCATCAACAAGCTCAAACAATTCAGGCTCAATGTAATTTAAATCGCAATCACCTTTTAGTGCTGTCTCGAGTGTTTCGGCGAGGGATTTAAGTTTT
>JAAEMD010000468.1 GCA_024225875.1 bacterium | reverse complement strand
TCATAAATAATAATAACGGCAGGTTCAGTATTATCGGCGAAGAATACCAGCCGGCCCCTGAAGATGGTAAACAGGAAAACCCGTTAATTGCAGCCAGCCGCATTATTAAAACCAGACCTGTCATTGCTGCTGTCAGTCCTGAACAGCCAAAAACTGTTAAGGCGGATGTAAAGGGTATTAAGCAAATGATTGAAGGGTGGCTGAAAGCCTGGTCTTCAAAGAATATCGCAGAATACGGAAATTATTATGCAAGTGATTTCCGTTCCCAGGGCATGAATAAAAAATCATGGATTAACTACAAAGACCGGCTTAATAAAAAATATAAATATATTAATGTTTCAATGAATAAACTGACTGTCCAAAAAGGTAAAAAAAGGCATATTGTTTCCTTTATTCAACATTATGAGTCAAGCGGTTTCAAGGCTGTGGGCAGGAAAATACTCATATTGAAACGTGAAGGCGGGCAATGGAAAATCTATCGAGAAAGCTGGAAAAAGAGTTAAAAAATTTCAATTTGCCGGAACATACAAAAACTGTGAAAAAACAGTCTCTTGTGCTTTTTGATAATTACGGCAATATGAAAATTAAGTCTGTAAAATGGCATAAGATACTGGTTACCGTATCTTTTATTATGATATATGTCGCAATTGCCGCCATCGGGGGCTGTTATATTCTTTATAAAAAGAATATGAGCCTTAATAATGACCTGAAAATTTCAGAACAGCGGATAAAGACATTGCAGGCTCAAAAAGATGATCTGGCAAATCGCCTGGCAACAAATACAAATAAAACAAAAAAAATTCCCCAGGACAAAAAAACTGGGAAACAGGTAAGAAATCAACCTGAAATCATGGCCCCAAAGAAATCTCCGGTTGATAATCAAAAAGATGAACAGGAAGAGAC
>JAAEMD010000467.1 GCA_024225875.1 bacterium | reverse complement strand
TTGAATAAGATTATTTCGATTCTCTCACTATACATACATTTTCTATCATTCCATATTTCAATACATCATGTGTTAATTGGGCTAAATATTATTTTGAGGTGCTGGAGTAGACGCTTAACTTTGTAGAATGAATACACCCACCACAACAGAAAGTATATTATCAGTATTATTACCGACAACTATTAATCTATATTTTAGCATAACAGATGTTAAAGAACATAAACATCACATAAACATTCGATTAGAAGAATTGCCAGAGTTATTACCAAAAGATTTATCGGGAGTTTCATCCATAGTGTTAGATGGGTTTTGCAATCCTATAGAATTGCAGACCTTTCCACTAAAAGGGAAGCCAGTATATCTAAAACTTTATCGCAGGAGATGGAAGCAGAGTGGTAACAATAAGCAACACTATTCTAATAATTACGACCTTCATCCGGACGGAGTAAAAGCAACCTACGATTTTGCTTCTTTTTTAAAAGAAGAACCTGGACAATTATTTAGGTAATATAACACCTATTGGTAATTCCACCTGTGTTGAGAATAAGAAACTTTGGCGATGGTATAGAGATAGCTTGAGTGGGTATTTAGACCCTGTTTATCAGCATACAAAACACAAAAACGATATTCAGGTACAGGAATTTGGCAAAAAAAAGATAATTCGAGTTCCGATATTAGAATTGTCAAATTTAGGAAAGCACATGGCAATTGATGAGAAACAAATAGGCGAACAGGTGCACACAATACTAAGCAATAGAGAAACAGGAAAGATAGCATTGTTAGCCGAACCACTTAAAGCCAAAGAATTAGCAATGCTAATACCCAGTTTTAATGGTAAAGGATTTGAAGTGAAGAGTTGCACTCGAGATTTATCTCAAAGCTACGATTGGTTTTGCCGACAAGCATTTTGCAATAGCCTCCATGTGGCTGATAAATTTCATATCATAAAAAGCATGTTAGATGCTACACAAGATGTGAGAGTGCGTTATCGACAGGAATTGCTAACCGATAAACGTTTGAAATTTGAAGCTCATAAAACAAAAGAAGAAGAACGAAAACAAAAATGTAAAAGAACGAATCAAACTTTTAAGCCTAAAAATTTCTCATGCAAAGAGGTTACAGCAAGTAACGGGGAAAGCTATCTTGAATTATTGGCAAGAAGCCGTTTTCTGCTTTACAAATACGAACACGATTGGACGAATAACCAATCAATAAGAGCAAAATCATTGTTTGAAAAATATCCGCAAATCGAACAGTCGTATCGACTATCATGCACTTTTAGAGACTGGTATAAAAAACACAATATAGGCGTTGATAAAAAAATAATGCAAGAAAGATTACAACAATGGTATCAAAATGTAGAGAATACAGATATTACAGAAATGATCAACTTCAAAAGTTTAGTTGAAAGACATGAAGCAATGATAATAAACTACTTTGAACATGGCTATACCAATGCAATTGCAGAAAATATCAATAGTAAAATACAAAGATTTATAGCTTCTAATCAAGGAACCAGAGATAGAGAATCCTTTTATTTTAGACTTGCTGCAAAATTTTCTACTCCAGCACCTCAAAATAATATTTAGCCCATTTAATTAAAAAAAGCAAATATTTTTTGGTTGGTATTAAAATTATTTATATTTTTGCAGTCCTTTTTGAAAAAAGGACTGTTTTTTTTGAGAATGTAATAGTACCAATGCCGATGTAGCTCAGTTGGTCAGAGCAGCTGATTTGTAATCAGCTGGTCGGGGGTTCGAATCCCTCCATCGGCTCATTA
>JAAEMD010000466.1 GCA_024225875.1 bacterium | reverse complement strand
TTCCTCTTAAAACGACTAATTATTATAAGCTTGTAATAATTAATTTTCAATTATTATAAATAATATTTTTCTATTTTTTAAGAAGAAAAGGTTAAGGGCGGAAAGGGAGGTTAACGCCCAGCGAATAGTAACAGCATCGTCCTCTGGAAAAAGCGGACCAGAGTGAGTCATAAAACTAGGAGGTATGAAGTGGCACGTGGATGCATGAAATAAGTTCAAGTTTGGAACACGGTTATAAATAACAACTTACAATATATTGAATTTTTAAAGATAATATATTATAGTCATTTTAAGGAAATATTCTCAACAAAGGAATATGGGCTTCAATAATTCAATATTGCTCTATTCCAAGGAGGAGAAAAGTATGTCTAAGATTGTTAAACTTAAATCTTCTATTTCTCAAAACAAAGTATTCCCCAAAGCAAGGAATTATTCTCTACAAATACCTCTTTCACTATCAACTTGACAATATGCTAAAGTTTTTTGATAGCATACTGAGTATAAATACAATCAAAAGTTTTATGCAATGATAAATGAGGTGTTTGAATGTTGAACGAAAAAGTAACAGACATTTTTATTAGCAGATTACTTGATAGCGCTAAAATTAAATATACTCCAAATGGGAGCAATATATTAGTTCATATGATCTGACATTTTGCTGGAAACGCTATATACCTTTGTTTTTATCAAAAATGACAAAAACAAATAAGATTCCTCGACTCAATAAACGATTATTCTTCAAATTTTGTCCAACCAAATGAACTGATTTTTTATAAAAATACTCGTTAAATTTTAACTTAATTCAACATCAATAAAACGATACAATATCTCTTAACCATTTTATAAATAGAAATAATTCTCAAAAATATATTTAAAATTAACGTCTTATTATTGCAAAACGGCCAATAAGCATTCACCAAAAGAATACACTCAATAATTAATAAGAATAGCGATTTAACTGAATTTGCCAAACATATTATAATAGTCCAAGGTCTAACTTACTAAACACAGATTATAATAGTCCAAGGTCTAACTTACTAAACACAGATAGGTTATAATTAAGAAAGTAATGATTCACGTAAATTTCGCTGTTAGACTGTTACCTCATACTTTTTTAATAACAAAACCAACCCACCATAATAGGATAGATAAAATAAAATGTCTCCAAAACGTTGTTTCATTTTTTTTGATGGTTCTAGTAGTAATTTGGACTCTACAATCGAAAAACTAACTGGCAATACCGTTATAGGACAACTTTACAAAAGTATAAACAGCTCCATTTGCAAATTTGTTGATCTGAAAAAAGAAGCTAAAATCTTCACCGGATTTGAAAAAGGGAAAGACAATATTGCATTATATTTTTCCGGTCCAGGTTCATTAAACTGCAAATATAGCCCCTATGATGATGATAAAAAAATTCACTCCAATGCAGCAGGACGCGGAAATATTTTTCCAAAATTCTATACCAACAAACTCATGCCGCAAAATAAGTCAAACCGCTTTTTCTTGATCAACTCAATTACTGGTAATGGATGGCAGCATGCATTATATCATGCCGTAACATACTGTTGTAATTTGGAGAGTAAACATAACATTAAATTCATTCCGTTCGGTTACAGTCGAGGAGGAATAACAGCAATTGCTTTTACGTTAATGATGTCCTTTCTCAAAAAAGAAATTGAACATGCATACTTAATTGATCCAGTTGCCGGGCTATCATATGGAGCATTAAAAAACCTCTTTTACGAACAAATTGTTCAAGATGGTTTTCCAAAAGTCAACCCGTTCTGGTTAGGAGAAAACGTCAGACACGCAGAAATATTCTACGCAACAATTGAAACCCGTCCAGCATTTCAAGCTCAATTACCAATAAAATACAGTATTTCAAACAAAGAAATGCATCCCTTGATAATCTCAGATAACACTGATGCCTATATCCATTTTGTTAGAGCTGATCACAGCAGTATTGGATTCAAACACTCTGACGGTAACAACAAGGCGGTTGACTTTGTAACCAGGACAATCGCCAATGATATAGCAAACTACTCGCCGAATCTTTTATCAAAATTGAAATTAGAGCAACATCCTGGAGGGTATAATCTGCCTAGCCAGTCAAAGCTTAATGGGCACATACTACGCCCAATCGCTCATAAGGCATGTAATCAAGCGGGGATAGAATCTGAAAAATATCCCAAAAGGTACAAAAAGGACATTTTTGAACTGCTGTACACATATTCCGGCACGCAGAAACTTTTCTGGGAATTCCCTCAGAACTTGCAGCCAATAGTGAAAAAGGTAGAGGGTAATTGCGATCTTGTCATAGAAAAGAAAGTAAAAATTGACCATAGAGCTTCTCTATTAATTGATTTCATAAAAAAATTGATTAATTCTTTAGGCTTTTACTCTTCTGCAATTGCAATCAAGAGTTTTGACAAAAAAGGCAAACACCTTATACAAACCATTGATGATATCAAATTAAAAGTAAACGAAGAGAACTACACAGAAAAAAATCTGGTTAGTGATTTTAAAAGAGCAATTTCCACTGTGGCAGTTGCCCGCGGTTCAAGCTATGCCAGCAACAGTCTATGGAAGGCTAGACAGCTTATAAACCAATATGAATACAGTGTTTTAGCAAGTTATATTTATGATGAGCTGAATCTTGATAGAAACTTTAGTATAAGCTATAAGCATCTTCTTTCATTTTCCAATGTAGATATTATTTTTAATGCCAGCAGCTTTAAAGAAAACAAATTTTCAAAATACAGCGGAATCATCGAAAGCGGCAAAAATGACCCTCTTCAGGACGAACTCGCTGCACTTAAAGAGTCTATTGAAAAAAATACAGAGAAATATACGAATAAATATGATACAAAAGGAAACCGCGGCTTCTTCAACCGCCATCGTCGTAGTGGATATTTAAGAGTTAAACTGTTTTTGCTTGAAATGGGAGATAAAGAGAATGTAAATGATATTTTTCAAGAGGTTCGAGACTTTATAACGCAAAGTGGATCTTATTCAAAATTTCCAGGAAGCATATCTTTTAAAGAACATTCAGGAATAACTCATATATTAGAAGGTATCATTTTATTTTACGTTCGCCATAAGAATTTGCAGGATTATACCCTTAAAAAAGTACGCGCTGGCTTAGAAAGATTCGTAACTAACGAATTATTTCCTCATGTATGGGACAAAACAACAAGATACCAAGTGGGTACTTTTTTCAAATACTATGATAAAAATAAATACAGAGACAGAAGACAGCCTGTTTATCATTTAAATGATTAACTCTCTTCCAAAAACTTACACCGCCAAACAACACTATCCGTTTGGCGGTGTTATTGGCCTGACACTGCCTACCTCTCAAGATACCGTCATTGCTGGGCTGTTTGTGCTCAATCATGCAGAGTTTGATTTATATCACTAGCAAAAGGCCCATAGACTCACATTCAATATTTTTCAATAAGGGAGAAACTGTCCATGCTTCGAAGTTTTTCCGACAATTGCATATAAGGTATTGTTTAAAAAACATATTACACAGAATAAAACAAAGCACTAACTGGATGAGTATATCTAAAAATCAGGATTTTGAAGATCAAATTTTGAAATTAATTCAGGAAGCAAATAGACAAAGCTCTGATGCAGAAAAAGAGCGCTGGAATCGAATCTGAAGGCTAACCTTTATGTAGTAAATTTAAACTAAACAGGTAGTCGAAAAACTTTTGCGAATTCAGGAATTTATTGTTTAATTGCCAACAAGAAATAAAAACTATGTCTAAAACTAAAATTTGGTCTAATGATTACAAGAAAATATGTTTTGAACTGATGGTAGGTTCCTACGCATTATATGCAAAAGCTTTAAAAAATCCATTAAATCCTTTTTTTGAGTCACTTCTTTTATATTGCTCCCATTTAAGAGAAGAGATAAATTAAGGCTTGCTGAATAATAGCCGTTTTCAAAAATGAACGTTTTAGGGTTGATTAAATTTTCTTAGGCTACTGATCTCTGCAACTTTTTCTGGCTATCATTTATGATCGCCAGGAGC
>JAAEMD010000465.1 GCA_024225875.1 bacterium | reverse complement strand
TTATTATCTGATATTATTAATCGAGCATCCGATATTCTTAACGACCCGAACCGGAGGAGCCCCATATGGGACTCAGATAAAAATTTTAAAAATAAAGTTGTGACTCAAACCCATATCATTCGTATAAAGGTAGACAGCCTCTTATCTGTTAAAACCCCACTTACAAAAGGCATACAGGAGTTTGTTGACAGTAAAAACCTCAATAAAACGCAGAAGCAACGTTTAATTAACAATATCAGAAAAGGAATAAAAAAAGACGATCTTCTATCCTCATCATTTTTATATGATAATACTGTCTCAGGGTTAGAAGGCTCTTCAATAAGTGAAAAACTACTGGGTATTGCAGCGCAACTCAATACAGAGGCCTCAAAGCAACAAAAATTACATCAAATAAACGAACGTACTACGCTCTCAAAGGGAGAGAATATCATTAAGGCCGCTAACACAGCCCTGGAAAAAGGAGACCTTAATGAAACATTAAGACTTCTCAACATCTACCTGGAAAAAATAAATGTTAATCAGGCAGAAAGAGCTGCTAATCAGGAAGAAATAGATGCTAATAAAGCTCAGATTAGCACTTTGATAGACACCATTAAAGTTCAGATTACAGCTTTGATAAAAGACATTAAGACAGATAAGAAACTGAACGTATATGCAATTATGGTAAAGAATGGTCTTATTGACAATAATCGGCTGGTAACTTCAAAATTCACACAAGAGCAGTATAACAGTTTAATACAGTCCGGAGTCCTTAACGAAAATGGAGAATTTATTGCATCCTCAATGAAGCAGGTTATTAAGGGCTTTGAAAATGCAGGCCTTATTAAGGAAAACGGGAGTATTATCACAGGCACAGTTTTCAGTCCAGCGATGGAGAATGAGCTGTACGCTCCTTTATCGAGCATAATAGTCAATGAATCGAAAGAATTACTCAGCGGCCTCTTAAGTGATTTTACGCGGCTTGTAAATATTAAGAACGATTTTACATTAGCTGTGAATTATCTCGTTAAAGTTGCCATTGATTCACAAGGAAATCAGAGTCAAATAAACAGAGCATTAGATAAATTATCACAAAATAATGCTTCTATTCTTGCTAAGAATACAAAAGATATGATCAAAAGTAAGAAAGTTCTAAAAAATGCCATATACATGCTCTATACAGGGCATAGCCAAAATCACATATCAGCATATATAAAAAAATCGGGGATTACCGATAATATATACGAAAGGTTACTCAAATCATTAATGATTGGAGCAGGGACTTTATTTGCAACTCATAGAGCCCTGAAGGTTAAGCTCATTCCATCCCCCCCCAACCTGGATAATGATAATGAAAAAATCATAGAGAGTAATAAGAACCTTATTTATGCTTCCCTGTCAAGCATGACAGCAGGGAAATCAGATATTCAGCAAAATTTTATAAATGACCTGATATCAACTGCTGTTACTGTGGCTCACAGTTCGAAGCGCAGTAACATATACCAGGATATTATGAATGCTTTTACGTTTATAAAGATCGATCAGCAAAACATGCCCATCGCACAGAAAATGTCCATCGAACAGATAAACCTGTTAAAAAAATACGTAGCAAGCGCTGTTTCCAGTGCCATTGATAAATCAAAAAGTGATTTTTTTAAAAACTTTGATAATAGCAGCCACATAAGTTCACAGGCAGTGTATAATGTCTGCAGTCAAGCATTTAAATTGATGGATCTCAATCCTGATGCTGATCAATCTGATATTAAAGACAAACTGCACGTTATTATGGAAACAATACCTGTTTATTCGGGTTTGGGAACCTGGAACGCCAATACAGTTAGAAATGTAAAAAGGGCTATAGTTAATTTCATAGCAGCCCTGAGTTCAGGCAGTGCTGATATTGATAATCCTTTTACTGATCTTCAGCTGAATGATCAACTGGGCTGGGGTATGACGGATAAGCTAAAAAACATTCTCAGTTCAATAAAAACACTGTATTTAAATACTTCCAGTAATATAGATAATAAAATCAATATAGCATTTAATGAAGCAGGGTGCGGGAATAACCAGTATGTACTGGCTTTAAAAGCGGCTTTAAAAGATAGTATTGATTCATACGACTCTATAAGTAACGCTATAAAAGAAGCCTTTCCTCAAATACCAAATCTATCATTAAAGCTAATCACGGAAAGTATTTTTGAGGCCAAAAAAGGAGCCCCTGCAGAGATTATTGAGGCTATCTTAAACAATTTAGGGTTAAATGCTAATTTAAAAAGAGCAATCAGTAAAGCTGTGACAAGCGTTCTACTGAACAAAACTCCATGTATCTTGAATGGCATGATTAATTCAAACACATCATGGAGTACAAAGGACTTTGAAAAATCGCTTATATCCTCAGGGGCTCTGGATCATGATAAAAAAGCTGTTAAACAAATAGACGGTAAAAGTTTTCATGAAATGGCTGGCGGCCAGAAGTTTGCTGATATTTTAGAGATTAATTATCATGACAATATAAAAACTTACGATTTAATCAAAGCACTAATAAAAAAGGATATAATTAATATTGACCGGTCGAAAATTAACCCTGGTGTAATGAAGTATGATTATGATCTTAAACAAACCTTAATAACTAAAGGATATATTTCACCTGACGGAAACAGCATATGCAAGACAAAAACAAGAACTGCTTTACTTAACCTGAAAATACTGAAAAAAACAGATGGTGGCCAGTATGTGTTTAATGAAATCATGCAGATACCCGTCAACCTTAGGGATTCTTTAGCATTTATGGCTGATTACCAGGAAGGCAAAGATCATAGTATGACTCCTTACAGCCAGGAGATAAAAGAACTTAAAAAACTTAATATCCTTAAAAAGCACAAGGTTGTGACAGGAGACACCACAAAAAGAGAGATAGTTAATTTTCTGCATAGTTTAGCCCGAAACTGTCAAATATTTAAGGGAAACCCTGTTGAGTTCAATTCAGATCTAGAGCCTACAGATATAATAACTGCCCTGAAAAATGCATTATTCGAATACCCTGGCAATGACAATGCAACCGGTTCAACATTAAACCATAATATTAAGACTAATATTCCCCTGAAAAATGCATTAACAGCACTTAATTTTATAAGCTCAGAAAATCTAGCACAAGATTTTTACAAACTTAATTTCACTCATCTTTATCACAAGTTAATTACGGTCGGGGTAATTCAACCAGAAACTTTTACTGTATTCAATCAGATCATTTGTGCAGATGACGGAAATGACTATCTGAAAGAGATATGTAGAGAAGCACTTTATAATAAAGAAAGTGAAAATTCAGACTTAATCAATGATTTTGAACAAAATGCTGACTTGTTAGCTGAATGTATAAGATCTGCGGCTGTTAACATCAATAATAAAAAACTGTACTCGGATGAGATACCGGATACAGCAATACAACGCTACCCAATCTCAAAAAGAGATACTAATAACATACCATGGGACACTTTCGATAATAAATTTTTAATATCTACTAAAACCTTAAATGTTTTTACTAATAAAGTAATCGCAGAAATTGAGAATGGCGGAGATAACATAGCGCAGCAAGCGTTTCAAGACAGGTTTGAACAAGCAGTAAACAAATTCACGACTGAAGGTCCCGAGTATATAAATAAGGAGACAGTTCGTGCGATGCAGGATCTTGTTAACCTGTTTGGCAGGTATAAAACAATGGCAGAAAGAAAAAAAGAGGAGCTGGATTTATACGACAAACTGGTAAACCACGCTGGGAATAATGTACACGCTAATAATATAATTCCAGAATTAAAAAAAATAACTGACTGTTTTCAGGTAATTCATAACAAATGGGTGCTGCGCAACAACTATGATATTGAAACTAATATAAACGATAGAGATATACAGGAGAAGAGTCCGTGGCACAAACGTTGTCAGCTAAGAAGAGAATCCGTCAGAATGAAACGCACCGTGCGAGAAATCGCTGGCGCAAGGCCCAGATTAAAGAAGTTGTCAAAGAATTTCATTCTTCGTTACGGACAGGTGATAAGGATAAAATGTCTGAAGCCCTT
>JAAEMD010000464.1 GCA_024225875.1 bacterium | reverse complement strand
TCAAAAATCTCCAAACAAAATTACTAACTTTTTTAAGAAAAAAGAAGTTGCTTACGCTGCCTAGTTATTATCTACTACTTTAGGTACGGAGTAATATATAAAAAATGATGAATCTATCTTTAAGTGGCTTGTTTCTCAGTCAAAATATATCTGGAATCGTATTAATCCACACAGCAAAGTAAAATATGAACACTTCCAAAGCCTGGAAACCGCCAAAGAAGCTGTAATGCACCGCAACTTTTCTTTAGTAACAAAACAAATAATGCACGATATCGGCAATCCTGTTCAAATCCTGCAAATCCATACGGAAAACATCAAAGATGATATTGAATATGACGGGTTTGATAAAAAAGTTTTTGATAGCTATGTTAAAAACGTCTTTGATGTTGTAAGTAGAATAAATCGTGTAACCAGTGCAATGCGAGAATACGGCTTTGAATCTACCAGAAAAAAAGAATTTATTAACCTTAACCAAACCCTGCAAAGAACACTGACTTTATCAGAAGCAAAACTTATGACCGGAAAGATATCTTTAGATACGAACTATGATAAAAATATCCCTTTAGTTAATGCCGATGAAGGACAAATGAACCGGGTATTTTTAAATATTATCCTAAATGCTATCCAGGCTATCAAAAACGGCGGTCAAATTAGTATTGCAACTAAAGCAGTGGATTTCAATACAGAAAAGGAAGCTGATTTGCATGGGGTTCAAGTAGATATTGAAGATACTGGACCCAAGTTCGCCAAGCCAGGCACGAGAATCTAAGATTCGTCACTACAAATTCAAAAGGCCCGTAATTTTTTAGCGGGCAACGGAGCACTCGAAATAT
>JAAEMD010000463.1 GCA_024225875.1 bacterium | reverse complement strand
TATTATAGCTCGTTTTCTAACTGCTTCTTGTGCATCGGGGCTTAACTTCCTGGCGTCTGTTCTTAGCATACTTTAGTTTATCATCATTTAAGCCTAATGTTAATTATTTATTGAACGGAGTAATAGCTCGTAAAAAACTTCCATAATTCAATCTTTCCAATTCCACCATTTTAACAATTTGGGATCATGATTATCGGTTGATACGAAGTAAACGGCACACCGAAAAACATATAGCATACAACGATCTACAGCAGATCTTTGATACTGACAAAATTTCCAGTATAAATCTTCTGGATTTTTATTTTTTAGATCAGAAAAAGACCGCAGCCCAATATTCCAAAAGTCTTTAGCTATTGTTTTGCCAACACCAGGTATTTGTTGAAAATCTTTTAAGACTCTTTTATCCATTATTAACTAACACTTAACAAAGCTCTCCTTTTGCAATCATAATAACTTTACCGCCAACTTGAACATCGATAGCATCTTTATGTCTTTTTGCTTTTAAATAAAGTAATGATAGGCGACCTATTTCATAGCCTTGTTCAACTCTATTATCAATAGCGTCTTTTTGGAAATATTTATGTTCAACTAAATAGGCTGCTAAACAACCATTTGCGCTTCCTGTTGCAGGGTCTTCTGGAATAGTTGGATATGGTATAAATACCCGTACATTGAGATCATTTTCTTTTTTGTAGGTTTCGGGAGAAAATACTAATAAAGCTAGTGCAGAAGAATATTTTTTAAATAATTCCCAATTTATATTAGCCATATTTTTTACCTCATTTAAGCCCTTTAATGGAACTATTAGAAAAGGCAAATCTGTAGATACTTCTTGTATTTGACATCTTGAATCAAGACTATTTTTAGTGATATTTAGTATATCCGCAATGTTTTTTGTAGATATTATTTTTTTGAATTTCGGGGGATGTTGTTTCATCCATAAAATATCATCATCCTTAAAAAGTTACTAAAATCTGTCCGATTTTTAGATTTAAAAACAAGCTCTTCTACAGGCTTTTTATTTTGTTTGTTGTTATCAATTTGAGTCATAATAATCTCCAATAAAAATAATGATTCATATGATCCTTAGGATACAGTTTTTGCATTCACCCATCAAACAAATTTCCATATAAAAACAACTTGACATCACAACAGCATTTCTGGTCACAAATTTTTAAATTCAAAACCAGAAAGGGGTTGTTTTTATGCAAGCAACTGTTAAAAATCCTAGTCAAAAGGAGGTGGCGCAGCCTGCCATTCGCAACATAGGTATCATTGGGTCTCGGTCACTTCC
>JAAEMD010000462.1 GCA_024225875.1 bacterium | reverse complement strand
TAAATAACTTACAACTTGTGCCCTAAAATTTAAAAGCTAAAAATTTATTTAAACGGGGCGCTGGTCCCCCCACCTCTAAGCTTTACAAATCTCTCACAGTACCTTTTAAAATAGAAATAGATTAACAAATGGAACAAAAGAAAATGATTAGCACTCTATTAATAATAATATATACTAATTATTATTAGATATTGAGCTGTTAGAAGTAAACTTGAAAATTAGTATTTCTGGTTGTTTTTAGCCATAAAAACCACACTTCCGTACTAAATATTCTCAACGCTTTATTTCCTAATAATCGCAGTGAAAGACTTGCACATAACGTTAATTATGTTTTACAAAACAACCTAAAGGAAAAATAAAAGTGTCTCAACAGGACTTCGACCGTAATTTACTGTTAGCCTTTAAGGCCATGGATTTTTGTCAACAACAAGGGTTTGATCAAGCTTGCAGCAGCAACAAACAATTATGCATTGATCTTAAAACGCAAGAGCCAGCATATTACACCGACTCTGTTTATGGTAAGCCGACAAACCCAAATTATGATTGGGATAATCCGTTGATGGACAAGGCTGGAGATTATTCCATAAAAATTCAACGGAATATGATAAATTTAAAAAAAATCAGGCTAATAAGTAGAAAAACCAAAGAAGGGCTACTGCAATATATAAAAGAACTTAAGAAAAATAAGGTCGCCAATTGCGAAGAGTTGGCTATGATTGCACTTTACTATTTAAATAAATCACCTGAAAGTGTAATAAGAGATAAATTTTCAAAATCCCGTGCATATTTCATAGATCTTGATATTCCAATTAGTAATTTAAATAAAAAATTTGGTCACACCTTCCTTATAGTCGATACAAAAAATGGTATCAAGCACAATTTTCCAAGGAGTAAATCCTTTTTTTGGCAAAATATCAATTGTTCAAATGATGCTGTTGTATGTGACCCGTGGGTCAATATTGTTTGCGGTATTTTAGAGTATATCGAAAGATGGAAAAGACGGATGGAAAATTATAATATCATGCAACTTCGATTTCAAGATGGAGGCCAGATGATAGATAGCTCGCTGGTAAAAGATATAAGAAATTCCAACTGTAAAATGAAAGCCCCTACAAACTCTAGTTTATTATTATACGAACAGATACCCTGGATTTTCTGATACCATGCCTGATCAAAGCCATGAATATACTAAATCCAATTACAGCCGCAGTTGAGCCCATAATTTTTTATCTATAGCTAAAACCTTTAATTTGCGATAATCAAAAATTTCAATGGTGCTTGGTTTTCATCTGAATACAACAACATGGGGTCAGTTATTTATTGAATGGGAAATTCTATTTATAATAAACAATACTCATTTAGTTTAAACATTACTGCCCCCTCAACTTTTTTGAGACGTTCCTAATGAAAGCTCAGAAAATAAGTTGACCTAAAAAGCCGCAATATATGAAAAAATAAAGCAATCAAGTGCTTTTGATGAGGACACTATAGATATAGTGGCCTTAATTTAATAAACTGATAGATAAAAGTAGTCATTAGCGCCTTATTTCGCTTCATTCTCTGAATTATTCCACATTGAGGCAGCCATACGTATATGTCGTGTGATTGCTTAACAACAGCAAGTAGCTCCGTAGTAGCTGCTCATTCTACTTTATTTAACCACACCTAACATAAAAGGCTGCCACCAGCTTATTAAACAGGCTCAGGTTTCCCCGTGGTATTAAATATCAATCTCCTCTTTCCTACATCCACGTGCCATTTCATACCTCCTTTTCAAACCGCCCCGAGCTCCGCTTGTCTCAGAAAATCGCCCCCCTAAGTGGAAAGCGTGGAAATGAGCTAATACCCAGAAAAGTTAATTTCCTCCTTCTCGATTATATAATT
>JAAEMD010000461.1 GCA_024225875.1 bacterium | reverse complement strand
TAAAGTGATAACTGTTCTTGAAACGCACAGAGACAGAAAATTTATTATTCCTATTTATTGTGAGATGTTATATGCCAGAGAAATACTGAGTATACTTGACAATAATTCAGGAATACTATTTCCGTTGCCGAATGACAGACATTATAAAGAAATAATGAGAATTTTTAATCCGGAAAAAAGATTATTTCTGAAGAGAGCACTCAGCTACACTGATAAAAATATGGAAACCTGCAAAACAGAGAATTGCAATCCGACAGAACACAGTGCATATCTTAAAGACAGCAAATTAAAATTCATATATAAGATTGCGTCCGAATGGAATTGCAGAGCGTTATTATGGTATCTGAGGCCATTTGTATGGTACGAATGTATGTGATCGGCGGGTGAAGGATACGTCTCTCAGGCGACAAACAGCGTGACTTCTCCAGAAAACTGAAATTGGGTCGGACCAAGCTAACTATGTGGAAATTCAGCAAATCACATCCAATTACAGGTGTTTTTTTGGGCAATATCGCATTTTTCAGCATCAAAAAGAGCATTATAGGGGTTCAACTTCCTCACAAATTTGAAAAGATTCTTCTGCTTCAGTAATTTTGCGTCCTGCTTGTGTATCCAGTTGCGACATAATTTTCTTCAGCTTTTATTTATATATGCTCCGATAACTCTCTTTTTGGCCCCAAAAAAGTGATTATAGCCACATTTCAGAGCCAAAATCAACATAATTTTTCTTTAATATTTGATACTTGTCTTGGTCCGACCCAATTAAAC
>JAAEMD010000460.1 GCA_024225875.1 bacterium | reverse complement strand
CATTATATATCAGGTTTGTATTAACAGCTTTAACAACTACGGCAGCTTTGTATTTATGAAAATACGGTAAGTCATAAAGTGTCCATTCAGAGGCTGTGTCAGGACAATTGTCTATACTTAATATTTTTGCCGGTTTATTTGCTAATAAAGTGACATCAAAACTATGGAGTGGATGGTATAATCCGTTGCCCATAGCTTTGATGAAGGCTTCTTTACGTGTCCAGCAGCTAAAGAAAGCGGTTTTTTTATTTTTAGCTGATTTAAAGTCATTATATTCTTTTTTTGAGAAGAACCTTTCAGCAATTTTATCAATACTGGATATTGTTCTTACGTATTCTATATCTACTCCTGTCTGTATTTTTTTTGAAAAACCTAAAATACATATATTTTTTGAATGAGAGATATTAAAATATATTTTGTCACTATGTTTTTCAGCCTTATATTCAGGTTTTCCATATTTATTGTATTTAAAAAGTATTTTACCTGGATCAGTATCTAAATATATGCTCAATAATTTTCTAAGTACCCCTCTACATACTATATAGCCGTTTTTATGATGTTTGAAATGGAACCTGTCAGCTTTTTTTCTCTCATCATCAGAAAGAGTTAAATTCAGTTTATCCAGGACTTTCTGATGCTGGGTTAACCTGCATGACCATATATGGACAGTATTATCCGGAATCTTCAGAGTTTTCATATATATATTAATTATAGTTTGTATATATACCGCCGGGCAACTATAGCTGTTCCAAAGTAAAATGTCCGACACTTAAAGTTTTCAAATGACTTCGTTTATGTACGTCAGTACACAGCCACTCAGTCATTTAAACGGACATTTCAGTTTGTACCAGTTATATGGTCCTGATATAGAATTTGAGTTGTTCAAAATTTGCGTTGCAAATTTTTTATTTTTTTTTCGATAACAGTATATACAAAATTAGATTAAGTTTTATTTATAAAGGAGTAAATATTATGTTAAATGCAATTGACAGTGTTACTGCTCGCTGGAAGAACAGGAACAATAAATCAGTAGAAAATAAAAACGCAAATGTATCGCAGAAGGTATCTCAAAATTTAGAAAATAAAATAGAAAAATATTGCAAAAAAAAATCAGCACTTAGAGTACCATTACAAAATACAATCGAAAAAGAAATTTCAAAACTGGAGATTGAAGATCAGAAAACAGTAATTGCAGAGTTGAGAAAATATATACAGAGTCTAAAAAATGATCAAAAACATGCAAAAGCTGATAGTATTGAAAAAATTCTTGATTTGGTAGAACAAAATATATCAAACAATAAATCATTTGAAGAAATTAATAATGAAAATGTGACTGATCCTTATATGAAATACATAAGTTCCAGGGAGGATGAATTTCTAGAATATAACATAGAGCAGCTTCAAGTGTTTCTAGGGGTAAATGAGGAAGATTTATATTATTTAGAGACAGGTTTATATAGAACTATTGGATCATGGGTTACCATTTATTTGCCAAATGCATCATTAGCTAGAAAGGAAAATTTTGTTAGAAACAATTTAACTTTCAATAATGATCACCCAGACCAGAATATTTTTAATAGAAAACCTTTTTATGAATTTATAGACAACAACGATAAGCAGACCTGGGAACTGCTGAATACAGATCCTGATAATAAGTTTATAATTCCTAATAGTAGTGTGGACAATAATTTGACGCTTGACCTGAACCAGAACATAAAATCGATAGAGGCGTTTTGGGCAACCGTCAGTAATAGTGCATCACCTTTTGATTTATTGAAAACAACAGCTACTTTGTTTAAGATGCCAGTCAAAGCCTTCGTAGATAAAAGTATAGATAGAATGATAGATGAGCTGCCTGAAGACCAGAAAATACTTAATAAGACAGCAAGAAAGCTTATAAATCAGGGGTTTAGAGATGAAAGCATAGAATTGTCTAAGCTATTCATTGAAATCACTTTTTCTAAATTGTCTATTGCAAAGAACAATGATGAAATCGTTAACTTCTTATCATATGTCGAGCTTTGTGCCGAGAGACCTCTTTTAGTAAAAGATGCATATCAGGAATATGATAATAAGGCAGTTAGACAAGATATTGCTGCTTCTATAACCTTTACGAGTAAACAATATGTAAATTTAGTTAAAACAAATGCTAAAGAAGTAAAATTGGAAAAACAAGTCAAGACACGTTTTTCCGAAGCAATCTGGAAAAGTTACAATAGCAGGAATAGAGAAAAATACAAGTTGCAGCTGAGTTTTTATGATGGTCAATAAATACTGTAAAATATATACATAACCTGAGATTTGGATAACAGGCATAAGAAATTTTGAGGCTGCTTATCCAGGCTCGGAAGTGTATAAATAATTGTGTCTGAGGGCAAACCGTAATAAATTAAATATAGCAACTATTTAAGGAGGTTTGCCCCATGAAAGAATGTAAAACAGTAATGTAAAAAAGTATAGAGGCCATTTTTTTATTTCTGATGTCGTAGATATAATGCCGGAGCTGATGTCTGGTTCTGGGGTTCTCCATGGTATATCTGTTTCCAGGACAGGTTTG
>JAAEMD010000459.1 GCA_024225875.1 bacterium | reverse complement strand
GCATTCCTTCACTTTTCCAAAAAAAGTGAAGGTTTCTCTTGTTAGGCTTTTTATATGAATTTTTCTTATAAAACACAAATACTGCTTATAATAACTTGCGCCCTTTTTCTTATTGTATCATTAGGGAGTTACATCTATTTTAATGAAAAAACGGCGGCTCGAAAAGAGGTTCATGCGAATTATAGTGGAGTGTGTAAAGTACTCACAGACGGTGACATGCTATCTTACCCTATGAAAATTTCAAACAAAGCACGCATCCACAGGCTTCTCAAGGACTTTGAGTTGGCTGACAATATTAAATATCTATCACTAACATTTAAAGGTGAAAAAGAGCCTTACTACTGGTTACCAGAGTCTTGTACTGATTTTGAATGTGATTCAATTCTTTTTAGCTACCCTATTTATTATTTTAGTGAAGATCTGGAACATGTAGGACGCCTTGAGATTTGCGTCAAAAAAAAATTTTCATTTGATAATTATGGCGCTATCTTGTTCTTTTTATTTTTCACATGTGTAATAGTGGCATTCTCTGCCTACATTTTTTTTAAGGGAAGACATTTGGCTCAAATACAAAAAATTGCCCAAATGTTTGCACATGACGTAAAAAAACCAATGGCTATTATAGAAAATATTTCTACCTTAATATCAAAAGCGAGTGGTGGGAGTAAGATCCAAGCTATAATACACAGGCATAAATTAGAACTCAATAAAGCTAAAGTAAAAGTTGGCTCTATGAGAGAAGATTTACTATTAATAGGACGCAAGGGAAAGATAAGTATTCACATAGAACCTGTGTCTCCAAATGAAATGATATCGACGTCTATAAATGAGAGTTGTAGTATCTACCATAACGCTGACATTAAGTTCATTTATAATTTTAAACATAAACATATGATAAACGTCGATAGAATAAAAATGGAAAGAGTGTTCTCTAATATTATTACCAATGGCATGGAAGCAATGAAATTGAAAGGGGAGCTAAGGTTCTGTACAAAAGAAGACCATGTATTTACAACATTTTCGATTGAAAATACTGGTTCTTACATACCACGCAAAGATTTTAAAAGCCTTTTTAAAGAATTTTATTCAAAAAACAAAACTGGAGGTACAGGTTTAGGCTTGGCAATAGTAGAAAAAGTAGTAACAGCTCATGGAGGTAGGATTTGGTGTGAATCCTCTAAGGAAAATAAAACTGTTAAGTTTAGTTTTACAGTTCCCACAACGTCAGAAGCTGAAAAAATTGCGCCAATAACCGCTACATGTACCAAAAATATCATAGAAGGATTTAATAAGATGTGCAAAAATAACAAAAAAAAACAGCCAGATGCGCTTACCGCTCAATATGAGCTTGAGTTTGAAAATAAAATATTAGAATATATTGAAAAAACAAAGGGAAAAATAATAATCGGTCTTATTGAGAATGATCCCGTATGCCGAAAGGCTCTAATTCAATCAATCCGTGAATATGATAGCTTAAAATCATTTATTGAATTCAAAATATTTCAAGATTTCAATGCTATTACATCTCTATTTAAAAAAGATCCTACAAATTTGCTTATATGTGATAGCGATTTAGGTTCTACCTCAATCGATGGCTTTGAAGTAACAAGGATGCTTAGAGCGTCAGGAATTAACACACCCATTTATATGCTGTCCGACAATTTTCTTCAAATAAATTTTGAGAAAACAATTGATGCTGGTGCTCAGGGATTTATGTATAAGCCGTTAACAAGAGTGCACCTGCTGAGATTCATTAGCGATTTTATTAACACAGAAGAATTTAACATAGTAAAAAATGGTAACAAACTGCCTACGGTTGCGGTATTAGACGACATGGAGATATTCATTGAGGCAATTGATAGGAGCTTAAATGATGCATTTTGCAGTGGTTTTAGTTCTTGTGAGGATTTTTTAGGTAAAATTGAAGCTAACCCAACACTCCTTAGCACATTTGATGGAATCATCACAGATAGAAATTTTGAGCGCAAAATAATGGAAGGGGATGAACTGTCTTTAATGAAAGGAGAAGAGCTGGTTTCAATACTTAGAAAAAAATATAACTATAAAAAACCGATTATGTTTAACACCATGGATGAAATGGACGAGAGTGAATTAGATCGTTGTGGCGCTGCTATGAACTTAGGAAAGGAAAATAATAAGAACTGGGCACAGCTCGAAAAGTTGTGCGATTAGACAATTAATTATTATGATTCTTTTATTTGGAGGATAGATTGGGACAAAAAGTTTTACAGATAGCGTACATAGAAGATTCGGAGCTGTATCACCATACGGTTGAAAAAAGGCTAAACAATAAGATTGTAAGGCACAAAATAGAAAAGGAAAATCCATCAAAAAAATATTACGGCTTTAGTGATTTTAAGAATTACGAAGTAACAATGTATAAGTTGAAAGTACGCACTTATGAGACTATAACAGAGTTTATGGCTGATAAAGAATTTGCACCCGACATCATACTTTTAGACATTAAACTTCATGGAAGTTCTGAACAGTCATTAAGTTTGACAAAATTAGCAAAATCTATTTTTCCAGATGTAATTCTAATTATTTTCTCTATCCATAACTGTTCTGAAAAAATTTCAGAGTATATGAACGCTGGTGCTGATAGTTATATTACTAAAAGTACTGACATGGATGTGTTAGCGGAAAGAATTATACATGAATATGAAATTTGTAAAAATCCACTTTCAAAGGCTCAAAATCAAATTACGGTTAAAAAAAGGAGTTTGAAAAGGCACAAATATTTTGGCGAGACTATTAACAGAATATCTAAAAGGCTTTCAGATCTTGTAGAAAAAGGCGTTAGGACTGTTCATATTTGGGGAGAACCTGGTACAGGTAAAAGTATAGCTACAAGGCTGTTAAAAGAAGAATTAGACAGGAGAGAGCAAAAGCATATTGAGCTTAATGCAGCAAATGTCGCATATGTTGACCCATACGAGCTATACTATGAATTGTTTGGTTATGAAAAGGAAGCGTTTGAAGGCGCTATAGATAGAAAAAAAGGCTATATAGAAAGAGCAAAAGACGGCTACTTGATAATTGAGGAAATCGATTGCTTACCCATAGAAGTTCAAAGAGCGCTTCTAGACTGTCTTGAGGAGAAAGAGTTTAAAAGAATAGGCGGCAGTGAAACTATTGAGGCAGACTTTCATCTGATAACAATATCCAGGGTCGATATTTCTGAACTAGTAAGAGAGAGACTTTTTTTAAAAGCGCTGTATGCAAAAATCTCAATTGCTATGATAGATCTACTTCCTTTAAGGAAGCGTAGATACGAGATTGCTGAAATATCTACTGAAATTGCTGCCAATCTTAAAGATGGTCCTTACAAAATTGAAGAAGAAGTTATGGAAATCCTAGAGGACTATGAATGGCGTGAAAATAATGTCAGAGAGTTAATAAATACGTTAGAGTCAATGGTTGAACATGTAGATAAACATGCTAAAGTTTTTTCTATTCCTATGGTACCGACTGAAATTATGGAGGCTGTAAAATCAATAACCTACATCAGAGACGAAACATCATTCCCGATAGACCTAAAAAAAATTAAGAACAACCCTTTCAAAGACCTGGAAGAGGATTTTCTATTGCATGTGCTAAAGCTAATAATAGAGAAATACAAGCTAAAGTTGTTTTCTCATATACCAAGATACATAAACTTAGCAAGAACATCGCTGATAAGTAAACATGAGCGTTTAAGTCCTAAAAATAAGGCAAAGATTAAAAGCTATTTGGAAGCTAACAAATAACTAAACCGGGTATTCCCGACCACAAGGGCTTTGAATAACTACTTCTTTGCCCTGCATTTTCAGTTGTGTAGTATGTACAATAAGTTGTAGTGATGAGTAGTCCTTC
>JAAEMD010000458.1 GCA_024225875.1 bacterium | reverse complement strand
AGTGACCATAAATTAATTGCTTAAGACCAAATCGCTTGTTTTATGACAAACTTGGGTTAATGTCAATATAAATTGTGTCCGAGGACAACCAAAAATAATAAAAGAAGTAAAGGCAGGGTCTTTACCATGGCTGTGTATCATTCTTCCTGTAAAATTGGATTGTTAAAAAAAGGTTTTGTTAAAAACTGAAACGAAAGGATCGGTCAAGAACGGCAAAGCCGCCATCGGAACGATGGTTTATTCTTGACGGATCCTGAAGTGGAAGTTACCAAACAAACGAGATATGTGAACGCTTTCATCAAACCATTCAAAATGAGTTTTATAGTATCGCCTTCAGAAAAAAAGTCTATACAACCCTGGAAGCGCTTCAGAAGGATGTAGATGATTACTGATGAACATAATGAATATGATCTTGAGGCCGCTTTGCAGTCAGGGAACAAGGATATAGAAACTATGCTGAAAAATCTACTTGCCAACACAAAATCGTGCAAAAATGCCATCTAAAACCTCTTCTGAAATATCTTCTCCCGTAACTTCCCCTAATTTTTGAATAGCCTCCTTAATATCTATTGTCAGCAAGTCATCAAATATTCCAGCTTTTATATCTTTTTTCACTTTCTTCAAGAACTTGTGTACTGCTTTTAAGCAATGATGCTGTCTTATATTACATAACAGGTCAAGATCTATATTCTCAATTTTCTCTATAAAATTATTGTATAGTATTGTTTTAAGTTCTGATAAACCCTTATTTTTCTTTGCCGACATTCTTATTTTTGTAATTGAATCAAAACATTCAAATTTATCTATATCCAGTTTACAGGCTATGTCTGTTTTATTAATAACAATATATACATTATTTTTATTTTTTATTCTGCTGTATATCTTCAAGTCATCTTCCATTAACTTCTGTGAACCATCAAGAACCCAGATAATAACATCTGCTTTATTAATTAAAGATGAAACTTTTTTTACACCTAACTTCTCTATAAAATCTTTAGATCTGCGTAACCCGGCTGTATCAATAAATTCAAAAATCACACCACCGATTTCTATCTTTGCATCTATAAAATCCCTTGTAGTTCCAGGAACAGCCGTTACAATAGCCCTTTCCTCACCAATAATACAGTTCATCAGTGACGATTTACCAACATTAGGCCGGCCAGCAATAACACATTTAACTCCACTGGTAGTCAGCTTCCCAAAATCCTGTATCTTCAGGATATCTGATACCTGCTTATTTATTCTATCAAGCTCTGAAAAAGTTTTCTTTCTATCTAAAGTTCCTACCTCATCCGGAAAATCAATAGAGGCTTCAATATGCTCCAGAATACTGATTAGCTCAATACGAATATCTGAAATATACTTATAAAGAGATCCCTGCAAATGCCCTAATGCTACAGCATGTGCCTTATGACTTTTAGCCTCAATCAGATCTATAACAGATTCTGCCTCAGTTAGATCCTTCTTTCCATTCAGAAAAGCTCTTTTAGTAAACTCGCCCCGGCCTGCTAACACGGCACCAAGATCCAGTACAGTAGACAGGATCATTTTCATAATAAGATCACTGCCATGCCCCTGAATCTCAATAATATCTTCACCAGTATAAGAGTTGGGTGCCCTGAAATAAATAAGGCAAACCTCATCTATTATTGTTCTGGATTTATAGTCTATTATATTGCCATTATAAACATAACGAGCCTTATACTCTTTTATCTGTTTTCCATTAGAAAAAAATATTTTTTTTGCTATTGCCAGTGAGTCCGAGCCTGAAAGTCTAACAATGCCAACAGCCCCCCTGCCCGGGGAGGTTGCTATCGCTGCTATAGTTGTATCATAAAGCAATAGCTTTGGAACCCTTTTCCAGTACTACACGCCTGTATTCTCCATCACCAACACTATACGTATTGATCCTGCTATCTTTTTCAAAAAGCATATGAACTAAACGCCTGTCTGCCGCATTCATTGCCTTAAGCTCAACACGGCCTCTGTTCTTTAAAACTTCTTTAGACGCTTTTAAAGCGTATTCTTTTATAGATTCATTCTTCTTTTTTCTATAATCTCCTGCATCAATAATAACACTTACATTTTTCCCGAAATGTTTATAAGCAAAAGTACGCAGCAACACCTGAAATGAATACAGAGTAGAACCTTCTTTTCCAATAATTCTGCCCGCATCATCTGAATTTATAATTTCAAGGTAAATACCTCTTTTATCTTTTTTTATGACCTTTATATCACCTTTGAACCCGGCAAGATTCAACATTTCTTCCAGCTTACCTTTACAAAACAATATCTCTTCATCATTTTCCCCGGACTCATCATTAAATGAAACTTCCTGTTCTACATCCTTACCAGCAGCAGTCTTTTCAGCAGTATCAGTATTTTCCTGTTTCCGCTCTTCTTTTGCCTTAGCTCTTGCATAATTTCTCTGGTTTTCTTCCTCTTCTTTAAACCCTGCCCTTGTAATACCTTTAAAAAAATCAAAAAAACCTTTTTTTTCATCCATACTTAAATAACTCCCTTTATTAGTTTTTCCTGAAAATATATATTCAAGAGATCATCTTAGCTTTCTACTTACCGGCCTTTTGCATAATATAATATTGCTGTGCTGTAGAGATTAACTGCGATACCGCCCAGTAAAGTAAAACCCCTGAAGGCATCTTTAAGCAAATAAAAAACATAATAACAGGCATAAACATAAACATCTTAGCCTGCTTGGGATCTGTCATCATAAGTTTCTGTGAAAGAAAAGTTGAAAGGCCAACTAAAACAGGTAAGATATAGGTGACATCCTTAACACCCAGGTTAGATATCCAGAAAGGAAATAAACCAGGATTAACACCAGGATTAATTTCAGTATTTATCAGAGAAAGAAAAAGATCGCTTTTAATTGTATAAAAAACCGCAATAAAAAATGGTATTTGAATTAATGTTGGCAAACAGCCACTAAAGGGATTTGAACCATGTTTTTTCCATAGCTTCATCATTTCAGACTGCAGCTTCTCTGGCTGTCCTTTATACTTTTCCTGAATAGCCTTCATTTCCGGCTGCATCTGCTTCTGGGCCTTCATAGATTCAAACTGTTTTCTTGTTAAGGGGTAAAATATTATTTTAATTACCATTGTTAATATTATTATTGCAACTCCATAATTTGGAATTATACCGTATGCAGCCTTAAGAAAAGGAATCATTATATTTTCAACTAATACTGTAATTGGATTTATCACTTCATCTCTCCCAGCATGTCTATCCCTCCTTCGTTAAAAGGATGACATCTTGATATTCTTTTTGTGCCAATAAAAACTCCTTTAATCAGGCCATATCTTTTTATAGCCTCTATCATATAATCTGAACACGAGGGGTAGTATCTACATCTTGATGGTAGCATTGAAGATATCATTTTTTGATATAATTTAATAAAGCCTGTTGCCAATATGTGAATCATTATTTTAAAAATCTACTTTACTGTAACTGGTTTTTATATAATTTACTTTTTTCTAATAATTTTTTAAAGTCTTTTTCAAATTGTGCAAATATAACTGTACCTGATTCAGGGTTAGCTACAAAAATCATATCATATTCTGGACTTATCAAATCATTATTCAATCTGACAACCTCTTTTAATCTGCGTCTACACTTATTTCTATGAACTGCATTTCCAATTTTTTTTGTAGCAACAAAAGCATAACAACCTTTATTACCATAAGCTTTTGCATAATAAATACGTACTGTAGCGTTCCCTGTTTTTTTACTATTAGCAAATATATATTTAAAGTGTTTTTTTTTGCTAATCATATTATGTTTTCGAGGAAAACTATTAGTCAATATAATTACACGCTGAGTTTATTGCGCCCCTTTTTTCTTCTGGCACTGATAACTCGTCTACCGCCTACGGTTCTCATTCTAACTAAAAAACCATGTGTTTTTTTTCTTTTACGTTGATTTGGTTGAAAAGTTCTTTTCATAATTATTATTCTCTCTTTTACCAGTAATTGAACGTCATATTATAACTATCAAGCAGGGAGAGGTCAACATCCTTATAAAAGATTTTGTGTTAGTAACTATTGCGTAGAATTATCAGTGAACTTAAACCTTTATATATGATATAAGCTACGATAATTCAAATATACTGCTGATATTATTTCATTACAGACCAGGTTACATTACTTATGTTATAATTCTAAACTAAATGAAAAAATATTTTCACCAGATGGCCAACATTATATCATTATCCAGAATACTTGGAATGATTTTAATTTTCTGGCTTACACCATACAACACAAACTACTGGCAGCTATGGGTAGTTATCATATATACAGTAATCTGTTTAACAGATCTTGTGGACGGCTGGGTGGCCAGACATTTCAACATGGTTACAGAAGTTGGTAAGATTCTGGACCCACTTGCAGATAAAATAGTGGTACTGGCTTTACTGCCTTTGCTGGAAATGCAGGTAATTTCTTCTTTTCCTGTATTCATTATACTTGCAAGAGAATTTGCAATTATGGGAGTGCGGATTGTTTCTGCTAAAAACGGAACTATTATTCCTGCAAATTTATCAGGGAAGATCAAAACTGCCTTCACGTTACCTGTATGCGGCATTCTATTTGGCCGGGTTGCCACAACAGAAATAAGTAGTCTGCCATTGTTTCTTATGCCCTTTAATCTGCTGAGACGCTGGGTATTCTCATGGCCAAACTGGGTAATTGACCTTCTAATCTGGACTACAGTAATAGTAACTATCTGGTCCTTTATGGACTACTTTGGAAGCTTCCTGTGGCAGGAATATACAAAAAAAACAGGCAGAAAAAAAGCTGAGTCTAAAAAACTGCTTTTATCAATGATTCCTAACTCTATTTCAGCACTTAACCTCACTGGCGGATTGATCGGGATTTATTTTGCATTTTTAGGTCGTTACCATATTACTGTTATTCTTGTATTATCCAGCCTGGTACTGGATGCTATCGATGGAAACCTGGCTAGAAAGCTGGGCGCAGAAACTAAAATAGGAGCAAAACTGGATTCTTCGGCAGATTTTATCAGTTTCGGGCTAGCTCCAGCTGTAGTATCTTTCCATATTATTCTAGGGCAATCCTCTCAACTATATCATTTCCTGGTAGCAATAGGAACTGCTGTTTTTTATGGATTTTCAGTATATTACCGTTTAAGAAGATTCGACAAAACAGGACACTCTCCTTTCTTTGAAGGCCTGCCATCACCTGTTGGGGCGTCTTTTGTGGTAGTCGCTGCTATCTCAACATACCTGTATAATCAATTTATTTTTATTCCGCTGGTTATTTTTGTAAGTATTATGATGATTTCCAGCATTCCTTACGCACATATGGACGTGGCAACAAATAAAACATTCTTAAAACATGTTAAGCTGCCAGCAGTTCTATTTTATATACTGACTATCTTGAGTTTATCTAATGTTAAGATTCCCCACTATCTTTTTGCATATGAAATCTTATTTACTATTACTTCCTTATATATAGTTTCACCTGTATTTATTAAAAATATATCTATTAAAGATTTTTCAGAGTAATTCTAATTTTTTGTATACTGCAACTTAAATCAGGCTGTTTCGTACCTTAAGATATATCTGCAATTTACTTCAAAAAATAACGATAATTTATTATATGCCTTTAATATAATGCTGTTTTTTTGGTCACGTCAAGAAAAGAGTGTAATTTAGCCATCATAAACAAAACTTAAGCCGCCTTTTTTTCTATCTGATTAGCCAAAAACAAATGAAGTCTATCGGGCTTTATGTAAGCTTTACCAGAAGCCCAATCAGCCTGATACT
>JAAEMD010000457.1 GCA_024225875.1 bacterium | reverse complement strand
TTGATAAATTGAATGTGTTTTTTGGATGCTATTCATCTCTTCTTTTCTCAGTTCTTTTGTTTTTTTGATGATTGGGCTGCGTCAGCAAGCCCTATATATAGCTGTTCCAAAGTAAAATGTCCGACACTTAAAGTTTTCAAATGACTTCGTTTATGTACGTTTGTCACTGCACTCAGGCATTTAAACGGACAGTTCAATTTGTACCAGCTATAGGTTAAAATAAGAACTACAGATGAAAAATTTATTAAGACTCTTTTTATTTATATTTTTTATTCTGGCATGGTTTGTTTTTATAAAATTTGACCTGATATCTTATTTGAATATTACCAGTATCAAAGAAAAACAGGCTGTTATTGTAAGTTTCACCAAAAATAATATGATTTTGTCTATGATAATATATTCAGCAGTATATATTGTTACAACAGCTTTATCCCTGCCTGGCGCGGCGGTTCTAACCCTGACAGGAGGTATGCTGTTCGGGATCTTCTGCGGCACTTCTATAGTAATACTGTCTGCCTCCACAGGGGCTGTTTTAGCATTTCTAAGTACCAGATTCATATTTGGTGAGTGGGCTTGTAAAAAATATAATAAACAATTATATACTTTTAACAAAGGCCTGGCTGGCAATGTGTTTAACTATATATTATTTTTAAGGCTGGTACCTTTATTTCCTTTTTTTTTAATTAATATTGTTATGGGAATTACCACAGTAAAGACCAGGGACTTTTTTACTGCCAGTGCAGCAGGTATGTTACCGGGAACTTTTGTTTACTGTAATGCCGGGTCACAGTTAGCTTCCATAAAAGGAGTAGACGATCTGTTATCACCTGGAGTTTTATTATCGTTTTTTCTACTGGGCGGTTTAGCTTTAATACCAGTGATTTATAAGAAATTAAAGAGTAAAGCAGGATGAAATATAATTACCATATTATTGTTATAGGAGGTGGAAGCGGGGGGCTGGTTATCGCCTCAGCAGCAGCAGGTCTGGGAGCTGATGTTGCCCTGATCGAAAAGGAAAAGATGGGTGGTGACTGTCTTAATTACGGTTGTATACCAAGTAAAACTTTTCTTAAGTCAGCACACCTTGCCTCAGATATAAGAAACTCACATGAATTTGGTCTTAATGCAGCTGTAAAAAACGTTAACCTTGAAAAGGTTATGGCTAGAGTAAAGTCCGTAATTAAAGAAGCAGGAACCCATGATTCTAAAGAAAGATATGAAAAACTTGGGGTTAAAGTTTATTTTGACAGGGCAGTACTTAAAAACAGGCATACTGTACAGTTAAGTGATAAGCAGATAACAGGCAAATATATAGTAATTGCTACTGGTTCAGAGCCATTTATTCCTGATATTGCCGGCCTGAAAAATATAGACTACCTGACAAACAGAAATATATTTAAGCTCAACAAACTGCCTGAACACTTAATAGTTCTGGGTGGCGGCCCCATCGGTCTGGAGTTAGGCCAGGGATTCTGCCACCTGGGATCAAAAGTTACTATAATTGACAGGAATCAAACTCTTTTTAAAAAAGATGATCCCGAAGTATGGCCTGTTTTACAAAAGAAGTTCATAGACGATGGCATAGATATCAGGTTATCAAGCAAAATAGAAAAAATAAACAGAATCGAGAATAAAATAGAGGTAGTAATATATAATAATAAATATGAAGTTATTACCGGCAGTGCCTTACTCGTATCATCAGGCAGGAGCCCGGTAAGTAAAGGGTTTGGATTAGAAGAGGCCGGCATTGTACTTGATCAGCGTGGCTATATTAAAACAAATGCAAAAATGCAGACAAGGGTAAGTAATATTTATGCCTGCGGTGATGTAACAGGCCCTTACCAGTTTACACATATGGCTGCTTACCAGGCAGGGGTAGTTATCAAGAATATAATTTTTAAACTCGGTTCAAAAGTAGACTATTCCAGTGTTCCATGGACAACATATACCAAACCGGAAGTTGCACATGCTGGATACACTCAACAACTGGCAGAATCCAGAGGTATTTTTCATAGCTCTGTCATAGTTGATCTTGCAACTATTGATCGAGCAAAAACAGAAAATGACAGGACAGGATTATTAAAGCTTAACCTTAACAGAAAAAAACAAATTGCAGGTGCTGCTATAGTCAGTGAAAAAGGTGGTGAACTAATACCGCTTGTTACGCTGGCAATAAAGAAAAAAATGAAAGCAACAGAATTTCTTGATCTTATATTTTCATATCCCACTGAAGCAGAGATATTCAAGTCTGCTTCTATCGAGTTAATAAAGCAGGGCTTCAAAAGCTGGCATAAAAAATTAATAAAGAAATTATTTTTACGATAGAAATTTCAATTTGTACCAGCTATATAGCTGATCCAGAGTAAAATGTCCGACACTGACGTTTTCAAATGACTTCGTTTATGTACGGCCAGTACACAGCACTCAG
>JAAEMD010000456.1 GCA_024225875.1 bacterium | reverse complement strand
GGGAGTAAGACAATTCGCTCCCCTTCTCTTAAATGCTTTGGAAAAAGCAATTAAATCTCACCCGTTTTTTTTTGCTAACTCCTTTCCTGCCCAGTCATAATATTCATCATAGTTATAAATAATTACAGGCATACGCCCTTTTTTGTCCGGGATGTTAACTAAAGCTTTATAATTACCAAAATATGAATAATTAATTTCTTCAGGCGCTGCTAAGAGATTAAAACCAAGTATCTGTATATATATCAGAAAAGCTGAAATAATAAATCTGCTCATAGAATAATTATATCAGAGAGCCTGAATAGATGCCTGTATCAAGAAAATTTGTCGAAAAGCTTTTAAAAGATTAGAATATACAATAATTTGTTACTTATAGCTGGTACAAATTGAACTGTCCGTTTAAATGGGGAAGTGCAGTGTACTTGCGTACATAAACGAAGTCATTTGAAAACTTTAGTGTCTGACATTTTACTTTGGAACAGCTGTATGATTAAAAACATGGAGATAATTAATAAATGATACTAATAGCAGGTGGCGCCGGATATATAGGAGCGCACACTAATAAGATACTTACTCAAAAAGGCTATAAAACAGTTGTTTTTGATAATCTTTCTCTGGGACATAAGGAATTCGTAAAGTGGGGTCATCTTGTAACTGGTGATCTTGCAGATATTCAACAAATAAGAAGCTGCTTTTCAAAGTATAGTATTGAAGCTGTTATGCATTTTAGTGCTTTTGCAAATGTCAGTGAATCTGTAATGGATCCGGCTGAATACTATGTAAATAATGTATCTAATACTATTAACCTTTTAAATATAATGAAGGAGTATGGTGTGAAGTATATTATCTTTTCTTCTACTTGTGCAACGTATGGTGATCCTGAAGAAATTCCTATGACTGAAAATCATCCTCAAAATCCGGTTAATCCATATGGTAGAAGTAAACTGATGATAGAGCAGATACTTAAAGATTATGATCAGGCATACGGAATTAAACATATTAATTTGCGCTACTTTAATGCAGCTGGTGCAGACCCTGATAAAGAGATAGGAGAGAACCATTTCCCGGAGTCGCACCTTATACCTCTCATTATTCAGGCAGCTCTTGCTCAAAGAAAGGAAATAAAGATATTTGGCACTGACTACCAGACAAAAGATGGTACCTGTATCAGGGACTATGTACATGTCAATGATCTGGCTTCTGCCCATATCCTGGCACTTGAGTATATTAAAAAGAAAAGTAATATGAGTACCTCTTTTAACCTGGGTAATAATAAAGGTTATTCTGTAAAAGAAGTGATTACAGCTGTTGAAAGAATAAGCGGCGTAAAAGTTAATTCGGTCAATGCTCCAGGAAGAAATGGAGATCCTGTTGAATTAATTGGTTCTTACCAGAAAGCAAAAGAGCAGCTGGGATGGTTTCCCGAATTTAACCTGGATCAGATTATAAAAACAGCATGGGACTGGCATGTCAGTAATATTGACAGCTGGAAAAATAAAAAACACTAAAGGTGGACTTATGATTAACTATTATTTGACAAAAGCTATAGAACTGGTATGGAACTGGCCTGTAATAATTATCTGTATTATTACAGGTTTATTTTTTACAGCCAGATTATTGTTTGTACAGTTTAGATTTTTATCTCATACCCTGGATCTTATACGCGGGAAATATGACTCAGTAAAAGAAAAGGGGCAAATAACTCATTTCCAGGCATTATCTGCATCTCTTTCAGGAACAATAGGTCTTGGTAATATAGCCGGGGTATCTATTGCAATAGCAATGGCTGGACCTGGAACTGTTTTCTGGATGTGGGTAGCAGGTTTTTTGGGCATGGCCACAAAATTTGCAGAATGTACGTTAGGAACATATTACAGAAAAGAAGATCATAAAACTGGTGAAATGCGTGGCGGTCCTATGTACTATATTGTTGAAGGTCTTGGTAAAAGGTGGAAACCGGTATCATTATTTTTTGCAGTATGTCTGGCAATAGCTGCTATTGGCTGTGGTGCTATGTTTCAAGTCAACCAGGCTGCTGCTGCGTTATTTTCATATTACAGTGTTAATAAAGCCATAACTGGTATTTTGATAGCCGTGTTTGGGGGACTGGTAATTATTGGTGGTATAAAAAGAATAGGGAAAGTTGCTTCTAAAATAGTGCCTGTGATGTGTGTCGGTTATATTCTGGGATCAATTACAATATGCATTATGAATTTTAATAAACTGCCCGAAGTTTTTTCTGTTATCATCAGTGATGCATTTACAGGCACAGCCGCTGCTGGCGGTGTTTTTTTAACAGTATTCTGGATTGGTATCAGGAGAGCAGTTTTTTCCAATGAGGCCGGTTTTGGTTCTGCACCTATTGCCTATGCTGCTGTTAAAAGTAAACATCCTGTTCAGGAAGGTCTGGTTTCCTCGATCGGTCCTTTTATTGATACAATCATAGTTTGTACAGCCACAGCTGTAATAATTATTTTAAGTGGAAATTATGGGCCTGAAATATATCAGGGACTGGATGAATATAAAATCAGTCTTGATGGTGCCAGGAAGAATACAGCGCTTCAAAATAACTGGTTTATTGGTGATGATGCACCTGGAGAACAGGATAATCTACAAAAGTTCAGAGATGGTAAATTTACTTTATACTACAAAGGTAAAGGTGAAACTAATAACTCCATTAAACTTCCTTATTTAAAAACCACATATCCGAAATATTCAAATAAAGGGGCCCTGGCTGACAGTAAAATGGTTTGTGATGGGATTCGTTTTTCTTATTTCAGATTCAGAGGTGATATGAAAGTACATATAAATGCTATAGATGGTAAAAATATAGCCAGTATTAAACTTAAGCCTGGCGAAGACTCTATGTCTATCAAGGATCCGAAAACTGGAAAAGATGTAATAATAACTTATGCTACAGACTATGATGCACAAAAAAAATGGTACAGCTGTATAATTCATTTTACTGATGAGTATAAGAAGCTTGCTGCTCTTTATGATAATTCAATGTCTGACATACAGATAGTACTGGAACCTGAAGGCAATAGTCCTCTCTGGGCATTTGACCGGTTTCAACCTGTTACAAAAGTGGCTGGCATAGAATTAACTATTCTATCTTTTGATTCATTTTTAAAAGGATTCGGATCAATCTTTATAACAATTGCTGTGCTGTTCTTTGCCTTTTCGACTATGATAACCTGGTCATACTATGGTGAAATCGGAGCCTCTTATGTATTCGGCAAAAAAATCGTTATACCTTATAAATGGTTTTTTATAGCCTGTTCTTTTTCCGGAGCAATTTTGAATCTGTATACAATAATTAATTTTTCAGATTTAATGCTTGGTCTTATGGTCATACCTAACTGTATAGCACTTTTACTTTTATCAGGAAAAATTACCGGGTTAACTAAAGAATATATAAGTGTTTTTATAAACAAAAAATCTACCTGAACTATACTCAGCTGTTTAATTGTTTGAGCCTGTATATATTTAATTGACCAGAAATATCAAAGCGAGCTAAGGGGGGGACGAACTCTACTTTTTAATTCCTGGTCAATTGACGAGAGCTATAATGTCAAAGACTCTCAATGTATTTATCGCTGGTTTTTTTGAAAAATTGCATCGAAAATATTTGATGTGTAGGTTATTTATATTGTTCAGGTATTTATATAGCTGTTTCAAAATAAAATGTCCGACACTGAAGTTTTCAAATGACTTCGATTTGTACCAGCTATATCATAAATAACGAGTACTGCGTTCCTGTTATATAAACCTGTGATCACTGGACATATTAACTTAACTCTGGTAAATTTCTGGCTTAATTTTAAAAAAAGGCGATATTTTACAATTGTCCGGTTATCTAATTATAATATCAGGACCATCAGGAGTTGGGAAAGGAACAATAATTAAGGAAACTTTAAAAAAAGTTTCTAATATTGGCCTTGCCGTTTCAGCTACTACAAGAGATCCTAGAGTTAATGAAGAAGAAGGTAAAGATTATTATTTCTTAACTAAAAGTGATTTTGAAAATAAAATACAGGAGGATGCTTTTTTAGAATGGTGTGTTGTACATAACAATAAGTATGGAACCTTAAAAAAAGAAGTAGAACAATATGTTGAAAATGGATTTGATGTAATTCTAGAAATAGATATTAAAGGAGCTGAAAAAGTAAAAAATAATAAATATAACACTGTAAGTATATTTATTTCACCACCAACTTTTCAGGATTTAATTGACAGATTAAAGAGCAGGAATACTGAAAAAAAAGAAGTTATAGAAAAAAGATTGTCGATAGCAGAAAAAGAACTGGCAGAAACAGCTGCCTATGATTATGTAGTTATTAATAGTGATATTAATGAAGCTGTAAAAGATATTATCAGCATTATAAAAGATCTTAGAAGTGAAATTATAATTTGAGGGAGACTAATAATGGCAAGTTTTGATTATATAGAAGAAGTAAATCTAACAAATGTACTTAAAAAAATACCTAATAAATTTTTGCTTTCTACAGGGGTTGCAAAAAGAGCCAGACAGTTACAGGAAGGTTCAAAACCATTAATAACAGTTAGACCGGACGAACCATTTCTGCCCATAAATATTGCATTAAAAGAAATTGACAGCGGATTAATAGACTTAAGTCTTCTGGCTGCCTCTACTGATGATCTCGAATTTTTAGATAAAATGGATGAAATATTAGATGCGGAGCTTGTAAGTGAGTCTGTAGAAGTTGAAAAACAGGGTAAGAAGAAAGAGGTTAAGGATCAAAAAACAAAAATAAAAAGTAAAACACTTGGTGCATAGGCGTATTTTAATCTAATAAAAGAAATGAAAAAAAATATTCTTATTGGTATTACAGGAGGTATTGCTGCTTATAAAATACCTGGACTAATTCGTCTGCTTATCAAAGATAACTATAGTGTAACTACAATTGTAACAAATAATGCTCTTAATTTTGTTACAAAAACTACACTGTCTAATATATGTCAGAAAAAGACACTTTGTGACGATGATGTATTTGAATCAGCTGAAGTTCCTCATATATCTATGATAAAAGATCCTGCTGTTATGCTGATTGCTCCTGCAACAGCGAACATTATTGCAAAACTGGCTAACGGTATTGCAGATAACCTGCTGACAACTGCTTTTCTGTCTTTTACAGGCCCTAAAATAATTGCCCCGGCAATGCATACAGAAATGTATTTAAATCCAGTTACCCGGCAGAATATTGAAAAACTCAGGGATATCGGGGTTCATTTTATATCCCCCTCAACCGGAGACCTTTCTTCTGGAGATACCGGTATCGGAAGGATGCCTGATATCGATGTTTTAAAAATGAAGGTTGATACTGCCTTTTTTCCTCAGCTGAAGTTAAGACATAAAAAGATATTAATAACCTGTGGTGGAACAAAAGAAAAAATTGATAGTGTCAGGTATATTTCAAATGACTCTACAGGTAAACTGGGATCTCATTTAGCCCATATGGCTTCTTTTATGGGGGCAGGTGTAACTATAATATCAACAGTAACATTAATAGATAACCCTGAACTTAAAAAAGTAATATATGTAAATAATGCCAGTGAAATGCATAAGGCGGTCCTTGAAAACATAAAATATCATGACTATCTATATATGGCGGCAGCTGTTTCGGATTTTACTTGTAAAGAGTCGAAAGAAAAGATAGAAAGAAAAAACAATCTGGTGCTTGAGCTTACAGGTACTGTAGATATTTTAAAAGATATTTCCAGATATAAAAAAGATAAAAAATTTATTGGTTTTTGTCTTTGTGACAAGGATCTGGAAAAAACAGCATTAGAAAAAATGGTGAATAAAAATCTTGATTATATTGCAGCAAACAGAACTGATTCTTTTGGTAGAGAAAAAAGAACAATGACTATATTTTCAGCAGATAATAAAGAACCGGTACAGATAAATAATGCCGGTTTAATGGAAACATCATTACAGCTTTTAAAATTAATTACTTAAATATGAGGTTGTTATGACAAATACGTTTGATTATGATCTTATAATAATTGGCTCTGGTCCGGGAGGACACACAGCTGCTTTAAAAGCCTCTGAAAAGGGTTTGAAAACAGCTGTTATAGAGAGCAGGGCGTTTGGTGGTGTTTGCTTAAATAGTGGCTGCATACCAACAAAATCCTTAATTGATACTGCGGAAAACATATTTAGAATATCCCGTCTTGAAGAATCAGGTATATCAGTTGACATAAAGAATATTGACTTTGAAAAAGTTTTTAAAAAAAAAGATACGGCTGTAAACAACCTTAAAAAAGGTCTGGAATTTTTATTTAAGAAGAATAAGATAGATATAATATCTGGAACAGGAAGAATAAATGATATTAACGAAGTTATAATAAATAACGAAACAAAGATATCATCCAGAAATATTATTATTGCTACAGGATCATCTCCTGTAACTATTCCAGGTATCATCCCTGATAACAAAGCTGTATTGTATTCTTACAATTTGCTGGAAAACAATTCTATTCCTGAAAAATTAACAATTCTGGGTGGCGGGGCTGTCGGTCTTGAAATGGCTTATATATACAAAGCCTTTGGTTCAGATATCCATATAATAGAAATGCAGGATCAGCTCTTGCCTGATGAAGATTATGAGGTAGTTTCTGTTTTAACCCGGAGCCTGAAAAAGCTGGGCATTAAAATATCCACCTCTACAAAAATTACTGGAGTCAATAAAAAAGACAGTGGTATTGATTTCACAATAGAAAATACTAAAAATAATTCAACAGCGCATATGATTACTGACAGCTTACTTGTTTCTGCAGGACGTAAGCCTGATATTACTGATATCGGGATTGAAGAAATGGGGATTGCTGTTAAAAATAATTTCATTGATGTAAATGAATACTATCAAACTAATATCAAAAATATATATGCGGTTGGAGACGTTATAAACTCTCCAATGCTGGCTCATGCAGCAGCCATGGAAGGGGAGATGGCTGTAGAATATATTGTGAATAATAAGGTTAGTAAAATTGATCATGGCCTTATTCCAAGAGCAGTGTACACAAAACCTCAGTTAGCAGGGTTTGGTTATACTGAGCAGCAGTTAATAAGCGAAAATATAAAATACAGGAAGGTGTTGAAGCACTATCGCTCAAATGGTAAAGCTGTAGCTGCAAATAATATTGACGGGTTATTAAAAATTCTTGTGTGTGATAAAACCCAGGTAATTCTAGGAGCGCATATAACAGGAGAGCAGGCTACAGAAATTATTCATGAACTTATTGTTGCCAGAAAGACCAGCTTGAGAGCTAAAGATCTGGCTTCTATTGTTCATGCCCACCCAACATACTCTGAAATTATCATGGAGGCTCTGAAACAAGCTTGAAAGGTTTATAGACCATATTTAAATAAGCATATGCAATGGATTAAATATAATATATAATAATTAGTTGACTGGTAGCTTTATTTGTTGGCTTTTTAAGTAAAAAAAAACAGGTCCAGATAACTTGCTCAACAGCTTCAAAAAAGATCTTAAACTAAGAATTAATTAAACACCTGTTTTTTAACTTAATCTATTATTAAAACTAATTTTTTT
>JAAEMD010000455.1 GCA_024225875.1 bacterium | reverse complement strand
TTCGCCATGCTGCAAACTTGCTAATTCATTAAACCAGTCATTCACTAGAAATGCTTCACCAAAGCCACCAGAATGCTCAACTTTTAGCTTGAGGAGAACAGCTGCAATGTGTCGACATTTAGCATTATTGGAGCAGGTACATTGTGCATCTACACTCGGGTTATTATTAACTTTTGTAATTTTGATATGTTGAGAGAAGGTATTACCAAAATTGCCAATGACTTGACTATCGATCGTAGAAAAGTCTTCGCTATGCTCTAAGAAACTAATTTGTGAATTATGAAGATACTCTTTTGCTTTAGATAAAAGACTACTATTGAAGTACTGCTTTAAAAAACGCTCAGAAAGGGGAAATTGAGTCGCTTGCTCTTGTTTTATTTCCTCAAAGAGAGCAAATAATTGTTCTTTAGATAACTGCGTTGACATTTAATTCGCGTAAAAATCAAATCATCCGCCCAGTATATGGAAATATGACCAACGAATAAACCGAATAAACTTTTTATAGCAAAAAACTTAACTGGTAAGACAAGATATAAATTGAACAATGAAATATAGGAATAAAAAAAGGGCCGAAGCCCTTTATCAATTATAAGTAGCGAGGAGCTTTTGTAATTGCTCTAAACGTTTATCAGTGATGACCTTATTATTAATTTTAATTGTTATGTCGCCACTTTTGTTACTTCTTTGCAAATCAATAAATTCATTGCTAAACAGAGACTCGTTTCGGCGAACAGGTTGCTCAAAGTTAATCAAGAACTGTGTAATTTTGATAGCACGTTTCTCATCACTCATTTCTTCAGACATAAAAGATTGGTTACGCAAATCTTCTAACAGCAAGAAAAACATATCTTGATCTTTTTTAATTGCGTCAATTAATTTCTTTGCAGCCTCACGACCTAAGTGATTTGGAGTAGGGTAGTGTTGCAAAACTTTTAAAGGAATTTGTTCAAAAGCTTTTAATGAATCAGCGATTGCAGTGTGAGATACCCCTTCAAGCTCCGCAATCTCTCTGTAAGAGCCTTTCTTACCTTGAGCAATTAGTTCTTGCTTAGTATCAGCATAAGCTTGTCCTAGCTCCCACAGGCTAGGCGCTATATATTGATCGGAAGAAACCGCTAACAGTTTTGCATCTTCATCAGTAAAATCAGGAGAAGATAATACAACATAATCAGCATCAGCAAGTAAACAGGCCTTACGGCGTCTAGAACCAGATAAAACCCATTGAGCATCACCTTTTGACCAGCACAATGCAGGGTGAAGGTTACGTTGGTCATTTTTGATTGCTGGGAGAATGTCAGCAACTGATTTTTGCGAGAGCAAACTTTGTTCACGGCGATTTTGACCGAATACTCTCGTTTGAGATTCAATATCGCTATGTTTGATCACCTGACACGTTAAAGTGATCATTCTATTTGGATCACTCGGTGCCGGCATAGTTAATACTTCACCGACAGAAGCTTGTTCTAATAACTCATCTAAACTACTGGTACTTACAGGCGAAGCAAAAGGGTCTAAGCGAGTGTCATTTTTACGTTTTTTAGCCATGTAAAACCTATTAACCTTGTTGTTCTAGAGACGATTGAGTCGAAATCCAATTTGAACGTATCAGCATTTCAAGTTCATCAACAACATCTTTGATATTTTCTTGAGATTTGATCAAAGATTCACGACTAGCAAGGCTATCTGATGTTTTTTGATCGAAGATCGTATTGAAAGATGAAGAACTCGCTGTAATCGCAGAGCTATGATTGATTGGATAACTCATAACCTGGCGCCCAAAAGCACTACGGACATCTTTAACGATATCACGTTGTGAGTGATTACCTTTGACATAGTTGGTAACTAAAAACTGCATGAAATCCCAGCCATGGTGACCTAAAGCTGCAACTGTATGATAAATCTCACCTAAACGTTTTAGATATTTATTGTTTGCATCAAAGTCGACGGCTTCAGGGTGAACTGGTATAAGCATGGCTGTTGAAGCCATTAATGCGTTATAAAACATAAAGTTTAAGGATGGAGCAGTATCAATTAAGATAATATCAAATTGGTCTTCAACAGGCTTTATCACTTTCTCTAATAATTTATGATAATGACGAGTTTGTTCATAACTAGATGACTCTTTTAATTCAGTCGCTGTTTCATGTTCAAAATAAAAATCATCCATTCCCGATGGTAAAAGTCGAATATTAGGTATATGAGTCGATTGGAAAGCTTCACTAACAACATCGGACCAAACTTCACCCTCATCTAATTCAATGCAATCACGCATAAGATCACCAACAGTGATCGGTTCAGGATCTTGGGAAGGAAAAAAACTAGAAGAAGAACCTTGAGGATCGAGATCAATAATTCCGATACGATAACGTTTGATATTCGTTGTTGCTAATGCGGCTGCTATATTCACTAAAGATGTTGTCTTACCACACCCACCCTTTAAAGAATTAATAACAATGACTTGAAGTTTATCATTTTCTTTACGCTGATCATGAGGAATACCCATAATTTCAGCCATAGCAAAAATATTAGATAGTGTGTAAGCATAATGCCCGTTAGCGCCCTTTTGAATGTTTAAATCATCAAAGTCACCTTGGTCATGTCTACGTTTTAACGTTCTATTATTGCAGCCAAGTAAATCAGCTGCAGCTTTTTGTGTGTATGTGCGGAGCTCTTTTTCATCGCTCTTTAAATGAGCACGATAATGTTGGATCCTACCTTCTAAAGATTGTTCAGCAACTTCAGCTGTAGCCTTTAAAAGTTTATAAGTTGATAGTGCGCGAGTATTAATTGACATACATAATATCCTTAACCTTATGCTAAAGATTATAATGTCCATAACTTTAATAGTAAACAACAAAAAAAGAAGACATTTATAAATTGATTACATATAAAGAATAAATAAGAAGTTTAATTATGGTTAAAGTATAAGGTAATTAAGGTTAAAGGAGTAAAATTTTCAACTAAGTTATTGATTTTAAATGCTAATGGTGAAAAAGTGGGATCACTTTATTACGAAGTAAAGATCTGATCTTTATTAACTTTTAGATCTATATTTTACTAACTTGAAAATCAGATTGATACTTATACACAGTTTGCAAACAAAATTATTAACAAAAGTGTGCTGGAGATCAGATTTTTACTAAGGTAAATCATGGAGTTATACACGGATCTTTTATATTAAATATTAAATTACTTAATAAAGATCTGATCTGTTCTTAGTACAGATCAGATCTTTATCAATAAAGAACCAAGTTATACACAGCAAAAAACGAGAAGAAATAGATTGAAGGCAGCAAAATATATGACAAATCGACGATGACTTAGTAAAATTTTGATTTGTTGGGTAAGTTAGTAAAAACATGATCTCAATAAAAAACATCTTCAGATCACTTTTTTACTAACTTTAATTATTAACTTTTGCTGTGGAATATGTTGTTATAGCATGTCGTCGAAATTTGGAAGTAAAACAATGAGCCGAAAGGTGAACATCTCAGTAGATAATCTACCTGATTCATTACGTGGGCAAATTCATGGAGTCGAAAGTGCAACCGATAATGAAAACTTAGCACTATTTACAGACAATAAAGATGTTCGCATCACTCTTGACAGTGCTGCCCATGAACTTCGAGCATATTCTAATACATTCAACCATTATGATCTTTGGGGTCGCTTTGTTCGTTCAGGTCATAAAAAGTTACCACTAGAAGAAGCACCGAAAAAAACAATAATCACTCGACGTATTTCAGAAAAAGTTGATGGTATTCTTTATGAAGGTGAGATAAAAATTACCCCTGCCGTTGTGAGTACTAAGCTAGAAGGCGAAGAAGTTGAATGCCTAGTTTGGCCATCTGATCGTGAAGAAAAAGTTGAAAGAGCGTTAATTCGATTGGCGTCAAAAGGTAAAATTGTAAAAATCAATTTTAAGTCAGGTATTCAATATGCCGTGATTTTTTCTATGAATGAGTTGGCGCAGGAATTAAAAGCTGTAGGCCAATCTATGCCATATCCTCAAATTAAAGAATCGCTAGAAGCACTTCAAGGTTCGAAACTATCATTTAAATATTCAGCAACAGATACAAAAAACACAGATATTGATGATTCTTTCTACGAATCAAACATGAATTTTCTTTCTTCATTACACTTTAGTGGAAAAAAAGGCCAGGGTGGCAATGTAAAATGTGTTGCTTGTTTGAACGCTTTTGTTCATAACATGATCGATAATCTGGAATATAAAGGTTATTACTTCAACAGAGCACAAGAATTAAAGCGGGGTTTATCTCGTTGGATGATGCTTCGTTTATATCATTTATGGCGATATGCTGCACCAGGTAAAACTTACCATTTCAGATTGCTTTCAATCATGGAAAAATATGGTTCAATATATTCAACTGATGAGATAACAGAGAATAAATTGAAAGCATTGCGTCGAGATATGACTACGACAATGAAGGATTTGATCGAAAAAGGTGCTATTTCTGAATACGATATAACCAATGTGAAGGATGATAAAACTGGAAAAATTATCGACTACGTATATGAAATGCATCCTTCAGAAGAGTTTTGTGATGAAATTCTTACATTAAACAAACAAAACAAGAGAATTGAAATTCAAGGTGGAAAACGACTAGTTGAAGCCGTTGAAGTAATTGACGAGGATGTACTTGAAGAGATCGTAAAAGAGTAAATTTTTCATTTACTCTTTTTTTTCTAAATATATTCTATCAACTAAAAAATTATATTCTCTCTTTCTTGGATCATTCACACTTGAATCATAATGAGGAAGACTTCCCACTTTTAACTTCTTGCTTGGATTTAACATAATAAAAGGTAAAGCACCACTTACATGATATCTATTGGTAGCTGTAAAGCGAATATTTACTTCTGGTGTTACTCTTGTTGGTCTTCGTATTCTAAGCTTTGAATCTGATTGCAAACTTTGAACTCGAATCTTTTCGGTTTCAACAGCTTTTAACCATGATTCTTGATCGATAGCTCTTGGATTAGAATATTTAGAAGAGCGATCTAGCATTTCTAGAGCCGCATCTTTGGTTAAAGTTTTTGTTGCGTGCTTTTTCATCCAAGAGAATCGAACCGAAAAAGGTGATTCAGACTCACTATGGATTTTACGATATGCAGCTAATGTAATTAAATTTGGAACTGCTGAATGAACGGCTTCAAAACGTGCATCATTGTTAGGTATGCTGAGAATTAACTCCTTAAATTTTGCCTTTTCAATGTTTATTGAATTGATTCTATTTTGTAAATGTTTAAATTTGTCTTCAACCAAAACAATGCCTGGGTGCCGTGTTAAAACTTTACCGCTTTTACCTGATTCTAAAAATAAATCATTGAATGAAAATATAATCTTTTTTAAAGCCTCATCACCTGTTAATTCATTTACAACAATTTTTTCAGGAGCAGTGTGTTCTTGCTCTTTATTATAGCCTGGCAGAGAGTAATAATTAGCTGAAATAATATTTGCTGATTCAAGCTCTTTAGAGAAAAGTTCTAAATGATTTTGCAGCAAATCGAATTGTGCTTTGATAAGAAAACTGATATTCATAATATAGCTATTTTAATCATTTAAGTATGATGTGTTCTTTAATTATAACATAAAATAACATCTTATAAAATTTATTCTTGTCTTGAGTTTTCGTGAGAGAAGGTAGCAGTATCGCTATAGTTAAAGCCAAAAACTACCTGTATTAAAACTCTT
>JAAEMD010000454.1 GCA_024225875.1 bacterium | reverse complement strand
TCTATGAAATCTCTTTAACTCTTCTCTTTCTTCCCAGCTTAATTTGATATGTTCCATATCTATATCTTCGCATGCCAGGTTATTTATTACTCATGGATTGTTTCTGTTGTTTCCGGACATTTCATTTCGGATCGGCTATAGATATTTATGAAACAAATTGATAAACATCGTTTTTCCAATATGGCAGAAACATATGATAAGTTATGCCAATACTTAGTGCCTGGCTATGACTTAATTCAAAATGAAGTTTTTAATATTGTTGCTTTTGATAAAGAAGATAAATTAACTTTTGTAGATTTAGGGGCAGGCAGTGGTATATTTATTGAAAAGATATTAAACCGTTACCCAAATGCTTGTGCGTATTGGGTTGATTTTTCGGAAGATTTTTTAGCTGTTGCTAAGAAACGGTTAGCTTCATTTGGCAATAACATTTGATTCAATCAACGAAGAAGTGATAATCTTTTTTTCAAACAAAGCACCAATAACATTTTTTCTACCTTTGGCATACCAATTATGCTTACCATAACAGCGCTGACCTTGATTACTATAGCCATAACATCTGGGGCTATCTACGGCAAAGCCACTTTCATCAATAAATACTATTGGGCGGTTATTATTCTTGTAACTGGTTATTTTAGCTTTGAATACAGCGCGTGATTCGTCGTCTCTCTTTGGATGAATAAGCGTTTTTTTTATAGGTTACTTTCAATCGTTTTAATGCATAAAAAACACAGCTGCTTGAAACAGATAAGCGACTAGCTCGTTCTTCAAGATATGCATCTGGATTTAAATTGATATCTTCTTTTAAGGCTTCCATATCTATTTTTGTTGCTGGCTTCCCCCTTTTTTTACAAGGATCAGGCTTATGCCTCCATCTAAAAATACTTCGTGATGATATACCAAATCGCCTGGCTACCTCCTTTGTACTCAAGTTCTCTTTTTTCTTTATTTCAAATACTTTTTTTCGGAAATCTTTTGAATAGCTCATACATACTAGTATGACAGATTATTATGAATTAGCTATAGCTTGTGCTTTTACCAGGCGTGAAATATTTTGAATATTGTTATTTAAAGTAAACCTGATATCACGATAAATTGAGTTTGAAGAATCCAGTGAAGCAAATACAAAAAATGATTTATTCTTTGGAAAACTGGTCACATTAAATTCATATTGACCTGAAAAATCTGCCTTGAAAGTAGGAAACCATAAATTACCTTTTTTTCTGGGGTCTAAGTTCACATTAACTATAACGTCTGATTTAGAAGGGTTAATCCATTCCTTATCTATATACTCTTTGACAACTTCCTGACCATTTATTTTTTCTTGTTTTATTTTTTTTACTTCAAAATATATACCAGGAGAACTGATATTGAGATTACTTCCATACATATTTTGAACGTAGGATTTTAAAACACGTGTATTATCTGATGTTCGATGTAAATTTATACCACCAAGAAGCATCCAGGCGATAAAGCATCCAAAAAAAATCAAAGATATTGCAATTAGTTTTTTTATACTCATATTAAAACGGACAGTTCAATTTGTGCCAGCTATAATTATTTGTTTTTTTGCCTGTTAATTTTTCTGTACTGGCGTATTACAATGAAATTTTTTTTTAAAAAAAACGAAATAGTAAATATAGCTAAACCAAAATAAAATGTCCGGAATGAAAAATATAAATCAAGCCATTTTTAGCAAATGAAGTTTGGTACCTACAGATTTTTTCAGAAGCGCTTTATGCTCAGGTGAAGATTTGTTACAGAAATCTAAAAGAGC
>JAAEMD010000453.1 GCA_024225875.1 bacterium | reverse complement strand
CATACCAGCATTAAGTTGACATTAATAGTCAGCATTGCTGCCATCTAAAATATGACTTAGAACTTAGAACTAAACAACTTAGAACTTCGAACTAAATAACATAGAACTTAGAACTTAGAACTTAGAACTTAGAACTTCCCAACTTAGAACTAAATAACTTAGAACATAGAACTTAATAACTTCGAACTAAATAACTTCGAATTATTTTAGATATCCTTTTATAAAGGCCAGCATGTTCAAAAACTCGTGTACATTATTAAATGTTATCATTTCATATTCCAAGCTGCTTGTTGTTTCCATTTTCGAATCAATAACGCCTGCAAATTCTAAACACTGGATCCCGTTAGTACGAAATTTTTGGGCACTTTTTGTATAGTTCCTGAAAATATTAAGGCCAAAACAATTTTTCAACTCTTTTTTAATGTCAACTTTGCTGTTACGTTTAATACGGTTACTTCTTATCTGATGCTCCTGTTTGAAAATTCGAAAAATGATTTTAGGAGTAGTCAGGAGTTTTGAATTTAATGGATTTTGATTAAAAACTGTTTCTAAAGCCCAGCATTCATTTTTTTTCTTCCCGATAAAGGGATCGTATTTATAAACAAATTTCAGATAATTTGCCATAATTAATATGGCATCAGGCGTCGATTTTTGGAGAGTAGAATTGATTATTTGTTTTGATTCCTGAACAAATAAATCTCTTATATCTGTATTAAATGCTAGAAGAGACAGTGTAATTGTCGGTTGTGATCTTATGTTACTATGATTCCAAAGAATTTGTTGTATCTGGAATAATGATATTGCATCCTTCGCGCTCATCGTGTTCTGTGCTCTCGATTCATAATAATGGCCATAATCAGACTGGCTGATAATGTTTCTGAATCTCATTACTTCCTGCTGAAAATAATATTTCTCCATTTCGTTGTATTCATCGCTATCCCTGTATTTCTGGACCTGACTGCTTCCATTGTTTATAACTTCATTACGTTTGAATTTATATGCACGAATCCTGCCAATACGTTTAGTATGGCGAACACCTGGGACTGTTTTTTCTAAATACTCAACATCTAATTTCAGTATTTTACGTTCCATAGATTCAATTTGTTTTTCGAGTGTGTCTTTTGTATAAAACAGGCTATCATCTTTAATCACTGGCATCATATCAGACTTGAAACTTGAGTCCACATTAGTCAGCCTGATTTCTTCTTCCTTAACCTTATCTTGATAATAATTTTTTAATTGAGTTAACTTTTCTATTTGTTTTATATAAGATTCTTCATTCGTACTTTTATTATCCTTTTCCATTTTTTGGAATTCTTGATCAGACAGGATGTTTAAATCTGAAAAGACTACATCGAGTTCAAAATTCTTATCTTTTAATGTTTCAATACTTATATTTTTTTCTCCCTGTATCTTAGCAGGGACAGATTCTTTTTCATTCTTAGACCTGAGCCCCGTTGAATTAGTATCAGGGATCTTCTGGTTGTGCTTTGCTGAAAGTTTAGACAAAATAAACTGGGTAAAAGATAAATATATACTGTTATCAGATGTCTCTTGAAGAATACCTTTGTTAAGGTTAACTGCGAGATAGTCTAAAACGACATTGTCTTTACAATAAACTAAACGGGGCTTAACTCTATTATCTGACAGTTTAATTGTAGTATCTTTATCTATCTGAACGTAATTTTTTGATGTATCAATCTTGTTTAGTAAAAGTTTGAAAATTTCCATCTCATCCTCAGCAAAGGGGGAAGAAACTTGTATAGTATCAAATTCATCCACTCTAATTGTTAAGATGTTTTCCCGGGTTTTTTAGAAAATTATATTATCTATGGTTTGTACTTTTGGAGTTACTTCATCAGGCTTGTCCTTAAAGTCATAAATGAAACTGAGGATATTATGCCAGTCAACCACAGTTAGTCTTCCCTTAATATCTATATTATTTCTGTTTGAGGTTGCAATTATTTTAAATGCCATTTCCAATGCTCCTTTTTAAAATACTTAATAAATATTACTCCAGATCTAAAACAGCACTATTAAAGCAAGCTGCCCTGGCAACCTTCTTTTTTCTAAATAAGCCCCTTATTTAATCTGGAAATTTTTGCAGTTTAAGTAGGGCTTGCTGACGCAGCCCAGCAAACCATGTTCACAGGCACAAAATAAAGGTAAAATAAGAGTAT
>JAAEMD010000452.1 GCA_024225875.1 bacterium | reverse complement strand
TTAACAGCTTTGCCTACTTCGATTATGTTTAACTGGATATCCTTGAAAATGGATGGGACTGTATATGGCATTGCGGTAGCTACATTATTATCGGTAGTAGTGCTGTATTTATTGGTGCTGATATTTTTAAAGAAATATTTTTCTATTGGAAATATAAACGCTATAATTTATTTTGTCAGTTTTATCAGTTCCTTGATATTTATTTTTAGTGTTAATTATCTTGTAGTACATTCATTTGATAATATACTTTGGGAGTGCCTGAAAATAAGCTTTTATAATTTTGTACTGTATTTTACTTTTGGGGCTGTATTTTTTCTTATTGCCATCAAAGTAAGAAAAAATACAGAGCTGGGATTGATTGTAAAAAAATGATAGTGGAGTTAGTTTAATGATGTGTTATATTTGTCAAAGCCTTAAAGTAAAGAAACTCTTTGATTTTGATGCAGCTGCTTCATATTTATGTGGAGAATGCAGGGCTGTATATAGTAATGCCAGGGTTAACACCTATGAGCTTTATGACAGGAAGTATTTTGTTGACAACTATGAATCCATAAGAACACAACAGTTCAAAAAATCCGAAAAAATTATTAAATGGATAAAACAGTATAAGGAAAAAGGTTCTTTGCTTGATTATGGGTGTGGCAGCGGGATATTTTTAAAGGCAGCAGTTGAAAATGGATACAATAAATGTGCAGGTGCGGATGTGAGTTCAGATGCATTAGCTGCAGCCGGAAAAAATCTTGAAGATAAGCATATTGATTTAATTCATTTGAAAACAAATAATACAGATAAATGCGGACAATTAAAAAATAAATTTGATATAATAACTTTTGTTGACAGTATAGCTCATATTCCAGATGTAAGAGATGTATTTTCGAATTTAATACAATACAGTTTGCATCAAAAAGGGATAGTTTATATAAGAACTCCAAATATTAATTTCTGGTATATTCTATATGCCAGGGCACTTTCTTTATTGTTACCAAAAAAACATATTAAATTACTGTTTTTTATTCCTAAAAGGTGTATTTTGTTTAACAAGCTGGCTATGAAAAAATTTCTGTCATCATTTGGTCTTAGTATAACTGCTGTATATTTTGAACGTGACTACATAAGAAGATCGGATAATTTATCTTTAAAACAAAAAATCGGATCATTTGTGTTTCAAGATATTTCGCGATACCTGAATCCGAACAGATCTATGAGCATTATTGCAAAAAGGAACGATGCCGGGTAGATATATTATTCGCTTAGATGATGCCTGTCCTGTTCTTTTAAGAAAAAGCTGGGCCAGGGTTGAGTCTTTGCTTGATAAATATAACATTAAACCTGTAGTTGCCGTTATTCCAGATAACAAAGACCCTAAGATGGTTTTGGACAGCCCGGATAAAGAATTCTGGGATAAAGTAAGAGTATGGGTAGAAAAAGGCTGGCATATTGCAATGCATGGCTATGATCATCTATATATCACCAGATGCTCCGGTATAGTGCCAATGAACTGTCAGTCAGAATTTGCAGGCGTCACTGCTGATCTGCAGAGAGAGAAAATCAGAAGCGCAATAAATATTTTTAAAAGGGAAGGGCTGGAGCCGAAAATCTGGGTTGCTCCTTCACATACATTTGATAAGAACACATTAAGAATATTATTAGAAGAAACAGATATCAGGATTATCAGTGACGGTGTTTCTTACTACCCGTATAACAAATATGGTTTTTTCTGGATACCACAGCAGTTGTGGGCTGGTGTGGTAAAAGAGTTTGGAGTTTGGACGATTTGTCTGCATCCAAATACAATGGATGAACATAATTTTGATTCGCTGGAGCAGTTTATAAAAGAAAACTCTAAATTTTTTATTAATGATTATAAAGAGCTGGAGAAAGAATATGGTTCAAGACGAAGTAACCTGAAAGATAAGATGTTTTATTATATTTTTTTTATCAGGCGTTTTTTAAAAAAAACTGATTTATACAATTATTATAGAAAACTCAGAGATTAGAAACTATGTGTGGAATAGTCGGTATTAAATATAAAAATAAGAAAGCAGTTTATAATGACTGCAACATTTTGCCTGAGATGATCAGCAGGATCATTCATCGAGGTCCAGATGCTCAGGATTACTGGTATGATAAAAATGGCAGAGGATGTTTAGGATTTGCCAGACTTTCAATAATAGATCTTTCATCCAGGGCTATGCAGCCTATGTGGAATGCAGATAATACGATAGCTATAACTTTTAATGGAGAATTTTATGCTTTTCAGAAAGAAAGGCAGAAATTACAAAAAAGAGGTATTAAATTTCGATCTAATGGTGATGCTGAGGTTGTTTTATATATGTACCAGGAGTACGGGCTGGAAAAGACCCTGTTTTTATTGAGAGGTATGTATGCTTTTGCTATATGGGATAAGCGTTATAATGACAAGATTATCCTGGTTCGTGACAGGATGGGCCAGAAACCCCTTTATTACCAGGTGAGCCAGGAGGGATTAATATGGGCGTCTGAATTAAAAGCGCTCAAAGCTCATCCTGTGTTTAATAATGTTATAGATGACTCCTTTGTACCTTTGTTTATGATGTTTGCACATATACCTCCTCCATATACTCCATATAAAGATACGTATAAAATACCTCCTGCCAGTTATGCTGTTTATGAAGATGGTAACCTGGATATTCGCAGTTACTGGAGCCTTGATTATAGAAACAAGTTTAAACCTGATTCTTTAAAAGAGCTTCAGGATCAGTTTAAGGCTATCCTGGATGATGCTGTTTCTATTCGTTTGCAATCGGATGTACCTATAGGACTGTTTTTATCAGGAGGTGTCGACTCAACCTGTATCGCACAGGAAGTTAAAAAGCAGAAAAGTAATATAAAGGCCTTTGTTGCAGGATTTAAGGGCAGTGTATGTGATGAAACTGAAAATGCTGAATTTGTTGCTGATAAACTTGGTATAGACCTTGTTAAAACTGACATAAATCAAACGACTTTGACAGATATTGATAAACTTATCTCTCATTTGGATGAGCCTTTCTCAGATATAGCAACCTTACCGCTTATGAAAATTTCCAAAGCAGCTAAACCTCATTTTACAGTTGTTTTAACAGGGGATGGTGGCGATGAACAACAGGGCGGTTATATTAATTACGAATTACCGGAAATGTTTTCATCACTTTTACCTTTTAACCTGAGGTATTTAATATACAGGGTGATATTTAATAAGTTTGTAAATAATAAAATTAAATATGGTATGCGTAAAAGATTAGTTCCTGAGATGAAGGTCATTAATTCACTGGAAGTTTTTCATGTAACTGATTTTGAGTTGAAAAGGTATAAAGATACAGCTTTGGAATATATTTTGAGTTTAGACGCCAGACACAGAAAAAAAACAGACAATCTATTTGATTATTTTTTATCATACCAGCATGAGTATATGACAAACTGTTTTTCTGCCAAAACAGATATAGCAACTATGTATCATTCTCTGGAGGCACGTTCACCTTTGATGGATCATAAGCTTTTTGAATTTACGTCAGGTTTAAAGAAAGAATATTTTTATGAGAATTTCAAGGGAAAACAATTATTGAAAAATGTTTTGAAAGAAAACTTCAGTAATCAATTTCTAAACTCCAAAAAACGGGGTTTTTCAGTTCCTTTGATGGACTGGGCAGACAGCAGGTTTAAGTTTTTAAAAGAGATAAAAAATAATATTAAATCTGATCATTTTAACTATAAGATGGCATGGTCCAGTTATGTGCTGGACTCTTATTTGAAAGTTAACAGAATATGAGAATATTATATTTAACTACGTGCTTTTTTCCTCAAATAGGTGGTACGCAACTGGGTTTGCTGAGACTGATAAATAATATGCCGGAAAATGATGATATAGAACTTTATCTCCTCTCTCCCTTTGCCAGACCGTCTAATTTAAATATCCAGCTAAAAGTTAAAAGAATCTTTTATTCCTTCAGGTTTTTAAAAAGCATCAGCTCCAGACTATTTATGGTATACTATTTTTTACTTGTAATGTATCTGGTCTTGAGGTTTAAAGTAGATTTAATACACGTTCATTTTACGTCATTTCCTTCCAGTGTGGCCAGATTATTAAATAAAATACTTAATATTGAATATATTGTTACTGTTTGTGGAGGTGATGTTAATAAGGTCTCTGAGCTGGGATATGGAATATGCCTGGACCCTGCTTTAGAAAAGAAAGTGATTATGGACCTGAATAAGGCTTACCATATTGTAGCTAAGAGTGTGTCGTTAAGAACGAGGCTTATTGAAATGGGGATCGAGGCAGATAAAATTTCAATAATACCTAATATATTATTTGGTGGTAAGGCTAATGAGCAATGGCGTATAAATAAAAAAAAGGCTGCTGTCTCTTTAATTAAAACGTTAAATTCAGAAAATATTATATTGTCGATCGGTCGTATGGATAAGGTGAAAAATTATGAGCTGGCATTAGAGTCTATTTATGAACTCTCAAAAATCAGGAATGATTTTAAATATGTTCTGGCAGGACCTGGTATAAAAAAATACAGAGATTATATTTGCGAGCTTGGGCTGGATGAATATGTTATAATTACCGGAGCATTGAATGAGAATGATATTAAGGAACTTTTATCAAAGTCAAAAGTGCTTCTGATAACTTCTCACATAGAAGGTTCTCCACAATCCTGCTTTCAAGCAGCTTACTATGGATTACCACTGGTAGTTAAGGATTCTCCTGGACTTAAAGAGCTTGTTAGTCCTGCTGGCAGTTTTGATGGTCTGGTTTGTAATAGCCCGGAAGATTTTGCAGGGGCATTAAGTTATTTTCTTGATAAAGGATTATCAAAACATAATGCCGGGATTATTCAATTAGTTACAGTAAAAGAAATTATCAATGCACACTTGAACATATATAAGAAAACTATGATTAAAGATACTATTGATAAAGTAGAAGTATGGTACTAAGGATATAGATTATTATGAAGTTCTTTTTTTTTTCACCTGAAATATATTCTTTAATCAATGGGTCAGAAACTATAGGCGGGTCTGAACTGCAGCAGTTTATTTTAATAAATTCTTTATTAGATAAACAGCATAAGGTTGTTATTTGTACTAAAACAGCTGAAATCACTAAATACAGTAAGTACAAACTGATTTCTTTTCCATATAATAAAAGAATACTCAAATATTTTTATTTTTTTGGGAGCCTTGTAAGGGAAAATCCAGACGTTATTTGTTTGCGCAGTCCATCAAACATGGCTATTGTTATGGGAATATATGGACTGATTTTTAGAAAGAAAATGGTCTATTTTGCGGCTAGTGATGTTGATTTTGATATAGAAAGCTCTGTTAAAAAATTCAATAGAACCTGTTTTAGAATCTTTATTAAGATGACAAAATATATTTTTGTACAGAATAATAATCAGATGGCACTTTTAAAAAAATATTATAATAAGCAGGGTGTCTTGAATAAAAGTCTGATTGAAATAAGAAATAATGGATCAAATGATGGTGATGCAGAGAAAAAAAAGTTTTTTTTATGGGTAGGAAGGATGGTTCCTTTAAAAAGACTTGAGCTATTAATTGAAACAGCTGGAAAAATGCCATCTGAAAACTTTGTTGTTATCGCTCCTTATACTACCCGAAATAAATATGTAGATGATATAATTCGAATGATGTCCGATCAGGAAAATATAATTTACCATAGATTTGTTAAGAGAAGCCTGATAAATAATTTTTATATGGAGGCTAAAGGACTTATTTCAACAAGTACGCATGAGGGATTTTCCAATACTTTTCTGGAGGCCTGGAATAATAGTGTTCCTGTATATACGCTGGGTATTGATCCTGATAACCTTATTAAGAATGCGCATGGTAAATTAGGTGCAGTTTTCAGCTCTGTTGATGAGCTTGTTAAGTCAATAAACAGGCGGGTTATACACAAAGACCCTGAATTTATGAATAAGTATATTACTGATAATCATGGTATTGATAAAAATGTTGAATTTTTATTAGGAAAATTAAGTTGCTAGTTATGCAATTATAATAAAAGAGAACAGCAAAGTGATAAATATAACAGAACATTTAATTATTATTGTATTTTTTCAAATATGTTTATTTGTTTATGGACTGTTTACTAAAGCAGGAAGAAACAATTTACTTATTATTTTTACTTTTATTTTTATATACTGTTTTAAAATAATACTGGCATGGATTGTATTTTATAATGGCCAGACAGCAATAGAAGGGCTCCCTAGTTCTCCTGAATCAGATACAGATAGTTTCTATTATTACACTATTGATGCAGTAAATTCCACTGATGAATTTATTCCAAAGAAGCATGCGTTTGTTGCAGATCCTGCTTTTCATCTTCTTTTATACTGGGTCGGTAAAATATACAGCCGTGTTTTTCAAATAACCGAAATTCATTATATGCAGTTTATATATTTTCATATTTTTATGTCTTCGTTATTATTCTTTACTTTAGTGCAGGCAGTAAACCGTTTCAGGCAGTTTAATAAGAAATTTTTGATAAAACTTGTATTCTTTTTATCTGTATTTGAACCTTTCTTACTGATTTATAGTCTGGTTTTGCTGCGGGAAGTAGAAGTGGGTTTAATTGTATTTTTAATGTTTCTGGGGTTTATTTATAAACGCTGGCTTCAATTTATTTTTTGTTTTATTCTTCTTATTTTTTTTAGATGGGAATACATTTTTCTTGTGCCGGCAATTTTAGCCGGTTATTTTATATATAAAGTTCTTTTTAAAAAAACATATATACTGTATTTAGCTTTAAATCTGATTGGCGCTAGTTTTTTTGTTCATATTTTATCAGCCAGAAGTATAATATACGAAAGCATATTTTTTCATCACAGCACAGATGTTGATACTTCAGGGCTGGGTGGATTTATAGCTAATGCGCCATATTTTTTCAGGGTGTTCTTTTATTCTATATTAGGTTTTTTTTCTCCTGTACCTTTCTATCCTTTCATGAATCACCCATATAATACAATTTATATTCTGCCTCTACTTACAGGGCTGTCTTCTATCAGTTATCTGTTTTTTCATGTATTGATTATATTCGCATATGTTCGTATTAGACGTAAATTAAAATATTTAAAACTGGATGATGCAGAGAAAAAAAAACTGATATCTTCCAGGAATGTTATTGAAAAAGGTTATTATTTTGTATTTTTGTTTCATATAGTATTTCAGGGTTTAATATATACTGTCAGACATAAGGTACAGATAGTGCCTGTTTTAATTTACTTAGCAGTGTATTCAATGCAATATTATAATTTTAGCTACAGAAAAGTAAGCAATATATTCAAATTGAATAAATTTGCATTGAGTTTTTTTGTTATTATCATGTTGCATATTTTATATTTATTTGTCAAAATTAGTGTTCAATAATTTATGTCAGGTTGTCTGAAATATGATTAATATTTTACAAATTGTAGCCGTAGCAAACTGTGATGCAGATGGTAATAGAAGTGTGAATGGTCCGGAAAGGCGTAGTGCTAATGTTATTCAAGAGTGGAGAAAATTTAATATTCAACCAACTGTTTTTTATCCTCACTATGGAAGAATGTATTCAATTTTTAAAAATTCTAATGCTGTTGTTATAGATGGTTCGATAAAAGGCAAGTTTGATATAGCGTCTATTATATATTTGTATAGATCAATCAAGAAACTTAATGTTGATCTAATTCATGTTCAGGGGCCGGGATCTGTTGATGACATAGCTATAGTTATTGGCAAAATATTAGGTGTACCTGTAATTATTTCACGTGTATCAATGATTTCTGATTTGCCCCTGTCAAAATTAAGAAAAAAGATTTATTTTACTATTGATAAATTTATTTTGCGCCAGGCAGATCATGTTGTAGCTGTATCTAAATCCGGGTATCAGCATTTGTTACAGGAAACAAAGATTTCTTCTGATAAATTAAGCTTAATTTATAACGGAATACAAAAAGAAAAATATAGATTTATAGATAATGATCAGTTAAGCAAATTCCGTATTCAGCACGAGTTAGATAAAGCAGATAAAGTTATAGTTATGATAGGTCAGTTTTACAGGCAAAAGGGATGGTACGATTATTTTAATTTGGTTAAAAAACTGAAAAAAGAAACACAAGGTGCTAATTTCAAGGCGCTTGTTGTTGGTGATGGTGTTTTAAAAAATGAACTTCTGAAGTTTGTTAAGGTAAGTGATCTAGAGGATGTTATTGTGTTTACCGGTTTTTTGGAAGATGTCAGGCCAGCACTTTTGAATGCAGATTTATTTGTACTTCCTTCTTATAGAGAAGGTTTGCCTGTAGCAATAATTGAGGCGATGTTTTCCAGGTTGCCTGTTATTGCCTATAATGTTGGTGGCATAGCAGATCAGATAGAGCAGGGTTATAATGGTTATTTATTACAGGCAGGGGATCAGTTAAGCTTATTTGACAGATCTTTAGAGCTGCTGTTAGATGATAAAAAAAGTCAGGAATTCGGCGCAAGATCCTATGAAATAGCCTGTAATAAATTTACTCAGGATAAAATGGTAAAAAAATATGCAGAAACCTATAAAAATTTATGCAGATAAATGGATTTTTAAATGAAAAAAAAAGACAGTAATCTAAAGGTAATTTATTTAGCACACCATGGTTTGGGGGATGTTATTACAAAAATACCGGCAATAAATTATTTGATCAGTAAATTTTCCCGGAAAAACGTTTTTTTAACAGTACAGTATCAGTTTATTATTGATTTTATCAGTAAGTATCTGCATATTCCTGAAAAAAACTTTATTTTATTTGACAGACAAAACAATAATTTCTCGGATGATTTCTCGGATTATTTGAAGTTTATTAGATTTATTAGAAGACAGAAGTTTGATTATTATATTTTACCGCCGACTATTAATCAGAAGTTGGGCAGATGGCTTTACTATA
>JAAEMD010000451.1 GCA_024225875.1 bacterium | reverse complement strand
TTTGGTACATAATCCCATTAAAGCTTTGCACTTTCTTTTATTTTCCTGTTTTGGAATACTCTTATTTTACCTTTATTTTGTGCCTGTGAACATGGTTTGCTGGGCTGCGTCAGCAAGCCCTATATAAGTAAAGCAGTTTACTCAAGAGTAGTATTCCCCTGGCAGGAAGAACCTGATCCTGCAACACAGCCATAACAGTGATTATTTGTCATAATCACCCTGTTTTTTAACCTGCTGAAATTAATCTCTGTTATGTTCTGATCCTTGATAGCCAGCCCCAGCATCTGGTTAAAGTCACAGTCATACAACAAGCCATCCCAGGATACGGAAATAGTATTTTTACACATAACATTATTAACAGCTCTGAGATTAAATGACTTTATTAAAGCACACATATAATCCTGTAGATTATCTGTCTTGATCAGGTAATCAAGGTACCTGCCAACCGGCATATTTTTTAAACAGAAAAGATTATTAAAAACTATATTATAATCCTGTTTCAGCTTTTTTCTGTATTCTTGTTCTAAGATTGACTGCGGACATGACAGGCCTGTACCGACCGGGTTATGAACAAGATTGAGGGCACGCCCTGTATCCGGATATCCGTAACCTCTGGTATTCAAAACCTGAATTACTTCTATAATCTGCCTAAAAGTATTCGGGCCCCTTTGTCTACCTGTTATTTCCGGGTTGAGATCAGGCAGTGAAGCTATCAGCTCTATGTTATATTTTGTATATATATCTATAAATTCCTGATACTTTTTATCTTTAAGAACAATAAGGTTTGATCTTATCAGTATCCTCTTATTAAGTTTTGCTACAGAATCTATAAACCACTTCAGGTGTATATTTATTTCAGGAGCCCCTCCCGTTATATCAATAGTATCTATGCTTTCTTGTTTTGCCAGTTCTAAACAGGCTTCCAGTGTCTCTCTGCTCATTGCCTCTTTTCTATTCGGGCCAGCTTCAACATGGCAGTGTTTACATTCCAGATTACACTTTTTACCAGTATTAATCTGCAGTATAGATGGAACGTCTGATTTTAAAGGAAATTTATTAATACCTTTCAGTTTCTCATTAAAGTTTGAAAAGCTGTATTCAGCTAAAATTGAAATTTGTTCATCCGGATTCATTCACATCTCTTTTTTCTTAATAATTTTATGGGCTTGTGTTGCATTTGCAATGGTAACACCTGCCATCATTGCAGCCCCCCTGCATAAATTATTACCGCAGTCTTTTAGCATAACATAAACCTTCTTTAAGAGTTTTATCTTTTTCTAATTTTAACA
>JAAEMD010000450.1 GCA_024225875.1 bacterium | reverse complement strand
TTTGGTACATAATCCCATTAAAGCTTTGCACTTTCTTTTATTTTCCTGTTTTGGAATACTCTTATTTTACCTTTATTTTGTGCCTGTGAACATGGTTTGCTGGGCTGCGTCAGCAAGCCCTATTTACAGCCTTAATATATTTACCATTGTAAATCCTGATAAAGAGGTGCTGAAAATATATCTCTTGTTAATATTCAAACTTCTACGATACAATAAATGATCTATGAATTTACATAGCTTGTATTCTATTTTAAATAACTACTTTTTACAGCTGTCTATGGAAGATAAAAAAGTAATTATCAAATCCCTCAGGAATTGATCAAATAGTTAGATTCGCTAAGTAAATATAAAAACAAGAGGTGAGCAAATGTCAAACGAAAGACGATCCGGCCAGGTAAAATGGTTTTCAGAAAAAGGTTACGGATTTATTAAAGATGATAATGGAGAGGAATACTTTGTTCATTTTTCATCAATTAAAAAAGAAGGTTACAAATCTCTTTCAGAAGGAGAAACTGTAACATTTGAAGCACATGATGGTGAAAAAGGAAAAGAAGCTAAAGAGGTTATAGCAACCACCTGATCCAGCAAAATAAAATCCTTTTTAATTAATAAGCAGCCTGGAACAAAATAACTTTATTTATTCTGTTCCAGGTATTTAACATGCAGAGCATAAGCAGCCAGACCTGATTATTAAGGGATAGTAAACACCCCTCCTTCACGATTATACCAGTACTGAATTGTTATACTTTTACTGGGATTATGAGATTTGATATCAAAGACAATATAATAGTTACCAGGGTATTTCATAGCCCAGCGGCTACCGGTGTTGAGTGTTTTTAACACTTTATCAGAGCTGTATCCAGATAATGGAACAGTTTTTTTATCATCCATATTGACATAAAAGCAACCCTGCAATCCTTCATTCAAACCATAAACAGCGTAAAGCACCTCTCTTTTTAAGCTGCTACCAGTAAAAATTGTTCTGCGTCCAGAATCAAAATCAAAACCTGAGCCTTTTGTTATGGTAATTATTCCAGTTATCAGACGGTTAATATCAGCGTTATTATCCTGTAACTCTATATGATCAGGGACCCCATCTCTATCAGAATCCAGTCGACCATAAATAATTTCATAAACAGGCTGGTCAATATCAATTAAACCGGCATTCTGTTTTATCTTATCAAGAGGAAAAACCTTAATTTCCAGCTTCTCTTCGATTGTAGTAAAGTCTGCTTTCATTTTTATCACATTATCAACAATTAAATTAAATATCCGGCTGGCACCATACTCATCATTACCAGTGAATCCTTCTGCAAATAAAATATCTGCTCTATCAAGACTATCTTCCGATCTTAGAAGTTCTGCATATAAATACAGATACATTGTCTTTGCTTTTCCTAAATCAGAAACCCAGTATCCAGGAAAATATCGTTTCGCTACTTCAAAGTCTTTCAGAACATATTCCTGTTGCTTTAAAATAGAGTTCAATTCTGACAGTGTCTGCTTATGTAGTTGATTTTCAGAAGATGAGGATTTATCTGCTGAATTTAAGGTATTTGTAGTTTCTATATTACTTTTCCTGGAAAGTTTACCTTTCGAAACACTGGTATTATTACTGGCCTCAATACAAACAGCATCACTGGAAATTGAAAATATAACTGCTGCAGTTAAAATTATTGAAATTATTTTCATGCCTTTCTCCTCTTTTTTTTAAGAAAACTACCTGCTGAACAAATAGCGTACACCCAGCATAACATTGAAAATATCCTGAACTGAATCCTGGGTATACACGCTGTGTGATAAGTTTACATAAGGTTGCCATGCTTTTCCTTCTCTTAAAGATACTGTATCTACAGACAAATCAAAATTAACGATAAAGTAGTCGGAAAGCACTTTGGTTTTATTGTCAAACCAGACATACTGAACAAACACCCTTCTTAGCATGGGCAGGCCTGGATTAAATAATCCGTAATCAATAAGCTTAACACTCCATGATGAGTTACTGGTTTGAGTGTATGATCTTCTTCCAGCTTCAAAAAACATATCAGGAAATAAGGCATCAATTAAAAAAGACTTTGAATTAACTAAATAGCTTAAGGAATAAAAACTGTTTACAGGGTTCTCATATGTATAATAATCTATGGCAATACTATGAGAAATATTTGATTCCGGTTT
>JAAEMD010000449.1 GCA_024225875.1 bacterium | reverse complement strand
TATTTTAATGAAAACAGAACGGTTAAACTTTCTGGTAGTGCTTTATGGAAAATAACAGAAAGCGCTGTACCGGAACAAATTAACTACACTCCTGATTTGAAGGAGTTAAATGAAAGTTTATATATAAAACATTGTCCCGGACATACAAAGGGATCAGTTGTTATTTTTGTATCCATTGAGAATCTGGTTTATGCTTTTGTTGGAGGTGTTTTTCTGAACAGGGAGTATTTTGAAAGCTGGACCCCACCAGGAATGTCATGGAAGGAGGATAGGATTTATGAGCATATGAATTTTATTAAAGAGAATGCAGATGTAATCATACCAGGTCATGGTGAGCCTTTTAGGGTTTTTGGATAGTTATGGAAGAGAAAATTAAATTTTTTATTAATAAAGTAAGACCAATTATTCAGACCGATGGCGGTGATGTAATGTTCGTTGATTTGAATAACGGCTTGGTAAAGATATGTTTAACAGGTCAGGTTTGCAGAGTTAAAGCCATGGAGAAGTATTTGATGAAAAAGGTACCAGAGATAAAAAGAGT
>JAAEMD010000448.1 GCA_024225875.1 bacterium | reverse complement strand
TGTCAACTACTTTTGTAGCATATAAAGGATGCCAAAAAACGAAAAAAATTTTGGCTTGCTTTTTATGACTGCCTGCCATATTTTTATTTTCATTACAATTACAAGCAAAGGTTAGGATCGTGGATAAAATAACTTTCCCATTTGGAAATGCTGAAACCCTAAGGGTTTTGAAAACCCTTAGGGTTTATGGGTTTTGAAAACCCTTAGGGTTTATGATGAGGAACTTATTTTATCTCCATTCCTTAAGTTAAGAAAGGAGCAGTCAGTATATAATGAATATAGTAACCAGAATTTCATTTTTTCTCTTTTTGATTGTACTTTTAATAGTTGTTTCCACAACAGCATTTATCGGGGCAGGATATGTCATTCACCTGATGCTTCCCCTGACACTGTTTCAATCTTCCGCGCTTTGTATCGGGGCCGTATTGGCATCCACGCTTATTATTTTCAGCATTACAACCGGACCGTTCATAAACCCCGGATATAAAGACACATATTATGAAGATGACGATGATTATGAAGATGATGATGATTATGAAGATGACTATGATGATGCCCCTCGCAGGAGATTTGATAAGAAATTAACTGTTATAAAAACAGATAAAATCGGAAGAAATGTCCCATGCCCCTGCGGGAGCGGTAAAAAATATAAACATTGCTGCGGCAAATAGAAATTACAATAATATCCTGTCAGCAGGACAGGATATTAAAGTGAACTCCTGGCATAATCAGAAGTCACCAGAAGAATTTCATATCTTTCTTTGCCATAGCTCAGTTGCTGGCAATTTTCGCAGTCAAAGGTTTTATTATCCCGTGCAGCATCTTTAAGGCAGGTGTCATAATGCTG
>JAAEMD010000447.1 GCA_024225875.1 bacterium | reverse complement strand
TTTGCACTTTCTTTTATTTTCCTGTTTTGGAATACTCTTATTTTACCTTTATTTTGTGCCTGTGAACATGGTTTGCTGGGCTGCGTCAGCAAGCCCTAACTAAAATTCGTTATCGCCTGTAAATAAATAATCAACTTAATAGTCCAGAACGACTTTTAATAAAGCGCACATTATGGTCAAGGATAAAAACATCTGAGACCTGCTTTTTATTAGCAGTTACTATCAAAAATCAAGAATGAAGTCTGTTTTTCTCACCGGCTACAGTAATAAATTCAAAATATTCATTTCCAGATGAATATGTCCGACCTACTGACTCCAGATATGAAACATTAAAGTTTCTTTCCAGAAGCACTTCTTTATAATGATCCTTACTAATGAAACGAAATGGGTATGCCTGGCCATAATAAGCTGAATCTATACGCTTTATTCCGTCAAGCGTCCATGGGTCAATTTTTTTTGCAGGGCTGTGCTTTTTATAAGCATCCGATTTATCCGATGGAGAATATGAGAAAAATCTACCTCCTGCCTTTAAGCATCTGCTCACATCGTCTAAACAGGCAAGAAAGGCCTCTTCATATAAGGACGCAGCGGAAAACACATCAAAAATAACATCAAAATATCCATCCTCATAAGGAAGATTTACCATGCTGCCAACTTCTAAATTTGCGCTGCATCCCCCAGTAGCTAAGCATCTCTTGACCAAGGTTAACGGCTTCCTCAGACAGGTCAAGGCCATATGAGTCAAAGCCTTCTTTTGACACCATCCATAGATTAGAGCAGGAACCGCAACCAAGCTCCAGCACTTTAATATGACCCCTTTTATTTCGATCAATTTTTGAAAAAAATTCTCTACCAAAAAACCGTAAAAGTTCTTCATTAGGATATAGTCTTTGAGCATTTAAACCCTTTTCTTTATAACTATCTTCATAATATTGTTTTACTATCTCTATTCTTTTTTCTGCCATACCTCAATTATCTCCTTATTATTATTACTATAGCTGGTACAAATTGCACTGTCCGTTTAAATGGGGAAGTGCAGTGTACTGACGTACATAAACAAAGTCATTTGCAAACTTTAAGTATCGGACATTTTACTTTGGATCCGCTATAACTATGAATATAATAAAAATACAAAGATAATAAAATATTTTCAATAGTCACTTCTTCTTCTTTCAAAACCAACAGAAGAGATATCATCTAAAAACTTTCCTTCTTCTTTATCCATGAACTTTTTCCACTCTTCTCTTTTATTTTCCTTATCAATCTCTATGATCTTTTTTTCCTTTATTTTATGTACTAACTCTTCTCTTTTTACCTCTTTTTCTTTATCTGCTTCTTCTCTTTTTTTTTCCTGCTCAACTACTTTTACCTTTAAAACATCCAGATGCGCTGTTCTTACCATCACCTGCTGCATATCTGTCATACCAACATCTGATTTGCCGCTCATAATATCACTCAATTCCATATACTGCTGATTCTGAACAGCCTTAACTTCATCTTCCTTCCTTTTTTCTTCTTCTGCTGCTTTTAGAGCTTCGTGAAACTTATCCTGAGCTTGCTTTTCTCTGATATCCCTTACTTTCAGAACAGTTTTCAGCCTGTATTTAAACCGTTTACTTTTTTCAGGCCTGGCCATAACTAGAACATACCTGTAAGAATTCTCACAGACTCCTCAAAAGAAACATTCTCATTTGTACCCTGTTTAAGAAAACTATTTACAGCGTCAATCTTATCAATTGCATAGTCAATCTTTGGATTACTGCCCTTAACATAAGCACCTATATTAATAAGATCCTCTGCCTCTGTATACTTTGCCATAACTTCCCTTAACTGACCGGCAGCTTTTTTGTGTTCATCCGAGGCAACCACTGCCATTAAACGGCTTATACTATGACCAACCTCCAGACAGGGGTAATGGTTTTTGGCTGCTAAATCCCTTGATAAAACAAAGTGTCCGTCAAGAATACCTCTTGCAGCATCTGCAACAGGCTCATCCATATCTCCACCCTCAACCAAAACAGTGTATATGGCTGTAATACTTCCTTGTTCAGACGTTCCCGCCCTCTCCATCAATCTAGGCAGAATGGCAAATACGGAAGGGGTATATCCCTTTGTTGTAGGCGGCTCCCCTGTTGCCAGACCAATCTCCCGCTGCGCCATAGCAAAACGGGTAACAGAATCCATCATAAAAAGAACATCTTTGCCCTGAGATCTAAAGTATTCTGCTATAGCAGTCCCTGCCAGAGCACCTTTCAACCTGATTACAGGCGGCTTATCTGAAGTAGCACAAATAACAACAGATCGCTTCAAACCTTCTTCACCCAGAGACTCTTCGATAAAATCTTTTACCTCCCTGCCTCTTTCTCCTATTAAACTTATCACATTAACATCTGCAACACAGTTCCTTGCTAACATACCCATCAATGTACTTTTGCCAACTCCTGAGCCAGCAAAAATACCTATTCTCTGTCCTTTACCTAAAGTTAACAGACCATCAATAGACTTAACTCCTGATTTAAACACATCTGTAATTCTAGGTCTCATCACAGGATCTGGAGGATCATTATCTATACCATATATTGTTTCGAAATCCAGTTCACCTTTTTTATCAATCGGTTCTCCAAGTCCATTTAAAATCCTGCCTAACAGGCCCATCCCCACCTTAACTTGAATAGGGTGCCCTGTAGCATATACACGGCTTCCCGGCTTAATCCCGAGTGTTCCACCTAAAGGCATAAGCAGAACCTCTTCTTCTTTAAAACCTACTACCTCAGCTCTGATGCTTTTATTTTCATCTACTTCAATATTACAAACTTCTCCTACTGAAACGCCCTGTACTTTGGCTTCAATAATAAGCCCTACAACCTTTATAACTTTACCCACAACCTTTATAAGGTCGGCCTGTTCAATAGCTTTAAAATATCTATCAAGGTTTAATTTCATAAGTTAATACTCTTCTGTTTTAGTTGCTAACATTAAAAATCATCGTCTTCATCCAGATCAAAAACATCGTCTTCCTCAAGATCAAAATCATCATCTTCATCTTGACTCAACGCTTCCAGTTCTTCCAGTTCTTCAGGAGTATCATTGACTGATACTGGATTAATTTCATCTTCAGTTACAGAGTCTTCTGGTTTCTCAAAAGCTTCCTGCTCTCTCTGCTCTTCTTCATAAACATTGAAAAGTGCCTTTTTAATAATTCCCAGCTTTGTAGAAATTGTAGAGTCAATATACCCTAACCTGGTTTCAATAACACAGCCTCCCCTGGCAATTCTGGCATCTTCCTGAATCTCCAGGTTTTTTATGTCACTCATCATATTTAATATAGAATCTTTATTTGCCTGTACAATGACAACATCCTTCTCATTTACTTTTATTATCACTTTATCTTTATCAGTAATCTTTCTTATCGCATCTTCTATTACACCCATACACGCTTCTTTATTAAGAGAAATCTGATCCTGGATTACCTTTTCTGCAATTTTCATAGAAAGCTCGATTACCTGATCTTGTGATTCCAGAATTGATTTTTTCTTATGCTGTGCCAGACCATTTATAGTATCAAAAAGCTCTTCTATTTTTGATTTAAGTTCGGACTCTCCTTTTTCACGGCCTTCCTGCAACCCCTTTTGATATGCCTGATCAAGCATTGCTCTTTTCTCATCACCAATCGCAGCCAGCTGCTGTTTTTTATATTGATCAATCTCATCATCAGCCTGTTGTCTCATTATCTGTTTCTGCTGCTCAAATTCCTTCTTAGCTTTCTGAATATCAAACTTCGAAACAGGCTTTTCGGCAGGAGCAGAGGAAGAAACAGGCCCTGACTGAACTTGTGAATCAGCTGATTCTGCCTGATTAGCCGGTATATCAGCAGGCACCTCCTGCTTCTTGACAGAAAACCGCTCTCGTTTCTTTTCAGGCAGTACTTTTTTTGATTCCAGTGAAGTTGATTTGCTTCCTATTTCAAACCTGCCCAGTAAAAGAGTATCTCCGGAAAGTAAGTCAGATCCTTTTAATACCGCCCTTTTCTTATACGGCCTTGTTACGTTACTGTTATGTTTCTTATCTGCTACAGCAAGATCTGATTCTTTTACAGGTTCATCAGAAAGGTCATTTACCTTACCGATCAAAACTTTTCTATTTAATTTTTTTTTTGCATCTTTTAAAATCCCCATTATTTCCTTATTATAACAAACTATATATAAAAACCTGTAGCTCTAAGTCTAACTGGTAACTGTGCTTATAAAATGATTAAATATCCGGAAATAAACAAAGTATTCTTAAAAATTGGCCCTCTGGAATTCAGATGGTATGGCCTGTCTTATGCTGCAGGCATAATCCTTGGTTTGTACTTTATAAAGAACCGGCTTAAAAAACAGCATGGTTTCACTTCAGATCAAGTATACAGCCTTATAAATTATGTTATTATTGGCATTTTAGCTGGAGGACGCCTGGCCTATATACTTATATATGATCTCAGGTACTACATAAAAAACCCTTCTAAAATCATTTATTTCTGGCAGGGTGGAATGTCTTATCACGGTGCAGCAATCGGGGTATTAGCAGCAGTTGCATACCTTTGTTATAAAAATAAGAAGAACCTGCTGGGAGTCCTTGATTTAATTGCTATTGGATCAACTTTTGGACTTTTCCTTGGAAGAATAGCCAATTTTATTAACGGAGAACTATATGGAAGAGCTTCTTCTGTTCCATGGGCTATGGTTTTCCCTGACAGTGACGGAATTCCCCGGCACCCTTCCCAGCTGTATGAAGGTTTTTTTGAAGGAGTAGTACTTTTCCTTTTATTGTTTACTCTAATGAAATACTGCAGGCTGAAACAAGGTCAGTTATTTGCTCTTTACATGTTTTTTTATGGTCTGTTCAGATTTTTTATAGAATTTTATAGAGAACCTGACAAACAACTGGGTTCTATAGTCAGCTTTATTACAATGGGTCAACTCTTATGTACAGTAATGATTTTATCCGGGCTTATTCTTTTTATAATCATCAGAAAATATCGTCCGGACAATAGCCCTGCTGTCTAAACTAAGCTTTTTTTATAGCTGTTCCAAAGTAAAAGGTCCGACTGAAAAAGTTTTCAAATGACTTCGTTTATGTACGCCTGTGAAACTGCACTTCCCCATTTAAACAGAAAGTTCAATTTGTACCAGCTATAATTTAAAACCCGGCAATATAAATTTTTGTGCTGAAAAAGCACAGCACCAGTCCCCTCTTATTCCCTGTAAATATAAAAAGCTAGATATATATATACCTTCTAATCTTTGCCAGTTTTTTTTCGCCAATACCTCTTATTTTTTTTAAATCCTCAATTAAATAAAACCTGCCATGTTTCAACCTGTAATCTGTAATTCTATCTGCTGTCGACGGTCCGATGCCAGGAACTTTTATCAGCTCAAGCCTGGATGCTGAGTTTAAATTTACTAAAACATCTGCTCTGGAAATTATGTTATTGCGGGCTTGAGTATCATTCGGCACTTTATATGTTTTTTTATGAGCTGACTTCCTCTTTGACCTTATTAACGGGATTCGAACCCTCTGTCCATCCTTTATTTTAGCTGCAAGATTAACCTTATCCAGATCAGCCCCTGGCAATAACCCTCCGACAACAGGGATAATATCCATAACCCTTAAGCCTTTCTTAATCCTGTAAACTCCGGGCAACCTGACTGCACCGGCAACATGAACCATGATACAAGCCTTCTTTTTTATTACCGATTTATCGATCTTACTGCTTAACAAGATGTCTTCTGAGAACTCAGAATAACTATCCGTATCCGGATTATTATGTTGTTTAAATACATTATAAATAATACCTGTCGTCAATATAACTGCTATGACACATAACAACCGCTTCTGCTCAAAGGTTAACACAGCTGCAATTATATTACGTTAATATATTTTTATCCAGATACATAAATTATCATCAGATGATAGAAATAAACGACAGAATCAAGCCCGCTCCTGCTAAAGCCAAAAACAAAACACCTGCCTTTGATGTGACTGTCCACAGACAGTGATTATACCTTTATTACTTTTTTATCTTCTATAGCTGGCACAAATTGAAGTGTCCGTTTAAATGGCTGAGTGCAGTGTACTGACGTACATAAACGAAGTCATTTGAAAACTTCAGTGGCAGACATTTTATTTTGGAACAGCTATATACCCAGTCCGAAATAAAAACGATAACTTCAGATCGGTTTCAATAAA
>JAAEMD010000446.1 GCA_024225875.1 bacterium | reverse complement strand
CCTGTATTATTATGTCTCTGCTAAAATACTACCCCTTATCTCCTTAACTAAGCTGGTAACGTAATAGATATTATGATAACTCATTAAAACCATAGCTAAAATTTCTTTTGCTACAAAAAGGTGCCTTAAGTAGGCACGTGAATAGTATTTACAGGTATAGCACCTGCATTCCAAATCAATTGGTTTTTTATCATCAAAAAACTCTTTATTTCTAATGTTCTTTTTACCCTCTTTTGTAAAAACATGCCCATGTCTAGCCAACCGGGTTGGAGCAACACAATCAAACATATCTACGCCTTTTCTAATTGCAAATTCCAGATTTTCAGGTAAACCGACACCCATTAAATACCGTGGTTTATCTTCAGGTAAAAAATCTACTGTAAAACTGATATACTCTTCCATAATATCTACAGGCTCTCCAACACTTAAACCACCGATGGCATAACCAGGGAAATCCATCTGGACAATTTCTCTGGCACTTATTTCCCTGAGATCTTTATACATACCGCCCTGGACTATACCAAACAACAGCTGGTTCATAGTATTCTTTCTCCAGTACTCCCCTGCTGCACGTTCCCATTTATGGGTTATGTTCATATCCAGTAAAACTTTTTCTCTCTCGCAGGGATATGGTGAGCATACATCCAGAGGCATCATAATGTCCGACTTAAAGGACCTTTGTAAATCAATTACCTTCTCAGGAGTAAAAAATTTCTTTGATCCATCCAAATGAGACTTAAAGCTAACCCCTTCCTGAGTAATCTTACGCATATTAGACAGTGAAAAAACCTGATATCCTCCAGAATCAGTTAAAACAGGTTTATCCCAGTTCATAAATGAATGCAGTCCGCCAAACTCTTTTAATAGTTCTGCTCCCGGACGTAATGATAAATGATATGTATTACCTAAAAGAACCTGAACACCAGCTTCTTTCAGCATATCAGTGGTTAACGATTTAACCGTAGCCTGCGTTCCTACCGGCATAAATACCGGAGTCTCAACAGGTCCATGAGCAGTAAATAATATACCTGCCCTTGCCTTTGAATACTTTGATTTTTTTAAAACCTTAAAAACATCTTTAGCCAATTTTATTCTCTCCTGAAAAATAATTTATCTATGCCGGATCGACTTACATAAACTCTAATAAAACATTATTGAGCAAAAACAGGCCTCTTTCTGTTAAGCTCAACATACTTTCTTTCTGACATAACAGCCCTTCCTGCACCAGTTTAGCAACAGTATCTTTATATAAAGAATTAAAATCAAGATCAAACCTGTGTTTAAAATCATTTATTGACAGGCCATCTAATCTCCTGAAATTAGCAATAATATATTCTTTTATCAACATATCCTTTGTAGTTTGATTCGTTTTTAAAATATTATTAACCGAAAAAAGAGGCTCTTTAATATACGCTCTGATATCAGGGACATTGGAATATATCCTGTTTTGATAAAACGAACTGGCAGCAGGGCCAATGCCAATATAAGGTTTATATGACCAGTAAACTAAATTATGCTTACAGTAAAATCCCTTTTTTGCAAAAGCTGAAATCTCATAATGATCAAATCCATTTTCAGATAAATAATGACGGGCCGCTTTATACTGACTCAGCTCTTCTTCCTGATCAATAACTTCAATTTTTTGTTTATAAAAATCTGCACCATGCTCTATTGAAAGTGAATATGTAGATATATGCGCAGGATTAAAGGATGCCGCTGTTTTTAAGTTATTAATAAAGGTTTCTTTTGATGATCCAGGCAAACCAAAAATTAAATCCATATTTATATTATGAAAATTATTCTTTTTAATCAGGTGCAGTGATGCTTCTATATCACATAACATGTGATTTCTACCCAGAAAATTAAGCTCGTTATCAGAAAATGACTGGATACCTGTACTTAATCTGTTAAAAGAATATTTTTTTAATAAATCAAGAAAACTTTGAGTAACAGTTTCAGGATTCATTTCGATAGTTTTTTCTGCATTTTCCAAAAATCGAAATTTGAGTTCTGTAAATTCAAGCAACTCCTCCAGCAAATCTAATTGCAAACAGCTGGGAGTTCCTCCCCCAACATACAAAGTGCCAAAAACAGTCTCCGGATACCTTAGTGCATAAGCCATGATCTCCTGCTTTACAGCAGCAATGAACTCCTGGCAAAGATCCTTATCCAGGATATCTTTATAAAAAGCACAATAGAAACATTTACTGCGACAAAATGGTATATGTATATAAAGAGATACTGGTTCCAAACATAACTCCTCAGGATCTTGAACTAAAGCCTAAAGCGTTAGTTTGTTATTACATCTGGGGCAGGATTCTCTGCCTGTTAAAATTTCTTCTCCGCATTTAGGACATATTTTATTACTTTGCAGCTGGCTGTTTCCTGAAAATCCTGTACGCTTTACAGCTAAAATAAAATAAGCCGGTACCACTATAAAGGGCATAACCATGGTAAAGATCAGCCATGAAAAAGCTGTCATTTGACTATAACCTCTTTTTTTAGCATCAAAAAATATAAATACTGCTAATGAAATTACTAATACTGGCCAGACTAATCTTAACAGCATTAAAATAATATCTTACAGTTTAATGGATGATTGAGGGCTTTTTTTAACCATACGTATAGTCGTACCCTTACCTATTTCAGATTTGATTTCCATATCGTCCATAAGAGTTTTTATAAAGGTAATCCCCAGGCCCATATTCATTGATGAAACATTAGCTTTTTTTCCTGCTTCTTTATAATCAAAACCAATACCTTTATCTTCTACATATATCTCTAAAGAATCTACATGGATGGTAAAGTTCACCTCAATGCGACCAGAAATATCTCCCTTATAAGCATATTGAACAACATTGGTACAGGCTTCCGATACAGAGATTTTTATATCCTCTATGGCCTCCAGAGAAAAATTCATCTTCGAAGCTACACCTGAAGCAGTTAGCCTTACAACTGAAACATATTCTGCTAAAGCCGGTACATTTACATTCATGTTATTTGGTCGCATATTTTATGATCTCCTAACCAGAGCTAAAGTATTTTACAGCACTATCCTCTTTATCAAAGAGTTTAACATTTTTCTTGCTTAAACCTGACATTTCAAATATTTTTTTTACCTGTGTTTTTGTACAAATAACATTTATCTGTCCCTCTTTTTCAGCTATTATCCTGGCTGAATAAGCAATAGCTCCCAGCCCCGTACTATCGATATATAATATATTATTTAGATCCAGTATAAGATCTTTATTACCTTTATCAATAATATCTAATAACACTGTACTGAATTCCGGGCAGGTATAAATATCGATTTCTCCATAAATTCTTAATATCGGAACTATGTCCTGTTCCTGTACTATAATTTTAAAATCTGGATTCATTATAAAGGGACCTCCTGTAATAATAAGAGAACTAATAATTAATAACTATACTACTAAGCAGTATTTTAACAGATTATTGACAAAAAAGAAGGTATTAGTTTCAAAATAAGCTTTTTAAAGAATCATTAATTACTTCCTGCATATTGTATAAACCTGAAGCTTTATCCTTTAGCCATTGTACCCCTGCTATTGAACCTGTCGCGAAAGCTTTACGCTCATGACTTTTATGGATTAAGGTGATTTCCTCGCTGCCAAACCTGTAATTTACTTCATGGATTCCTATAACATCTCCTTCCCTCTCTACAGATATGGCTTTCTGATCTACTTTTAAAGTATCTGCTATTTTTTTGCAGTTGCAGACATTTCTTTCTTACCTTCAAAATGAACTTCTTTTATCTTAATTGCAGCATCAGGAACAATTTTTTGTACCTGCCGGGATATCTGCAGTATAACATTAATACCTATTGTAATATTAGGCGCATATAATATACTTCCCTGTCTGGCACATTCGTTCAGGATATCTTTTTCTTCCTGACCATAATTCGATATTGTACTTACAATCTTTGTCCCGGAAGCTATTATCGCAGGGTATAAATTAATGCTGCTTTTATGAGAAAAGTCGATCACGGCATCAACCTCATTTTTATCCAGAAAAGACGCAACATCTCCTACTTCTGACAGGCCATATATTTTCGCTTTAATATTCCCAACTCTATGTTTAAGTACTTCTTTTTTTAAAATCCACTTAAGTTCTACATCATGTGTTTCCTGCAGCTCTGCTGCCGTTACTTTTCCAGATTTACCATAACCAAGTAATCCTATTTTCATTGTCATAATAAAAAGCTCCTGTTTTTGTATATATTAATCTAACTAACTAGTCTAAGGAAAGTTTTAAATTGTGATTTGATACTATCATCGTTCATCAAATATGGGTAGCTTTTATTTTGTTTCACTAACATAAATTAACTGTCGCAGGTATAAATATCAAAAGATAAAGATCAACTGGCAATAAATGGCCCTGCTGAGATTTAATTTCAATAATAAAAAGCCGCTGGTTATAGCTGGTACAAATTGAACTGTCCGTTTAAATGCATGAGTGCAGTGTACTGGCGTACATTAACGAAGTCATTTGAAAACTTTAGTGGCGGATATTTGATTTTGGAACAGCTATATTTACAAAAAACTTTATTTATAACAAACTCTTAATTACTTAAACTTAAAAATATATAGCTGGTACAAATTGAACTGTCCGTTTAAATGCCTGAGTGCTGTGTACTGGCGTACATTAACGAAGTCATTTGAAAACTTTAGTGGCGGACATTTGATTTTGGAACAGCTATGAAGGAGCCCGTAATTGAGGCAGCGTTTAACAAATATATTTTTCACTAAAGAATCCATACAGCATTTATCTTTTCAAATAAAAAAAGAATACCCTGGTTTTAAAAGCCGGGATTTTGAGGAAATGCTTATTGATGAAACCTGGGCGGAAAAAAAACTAAAACAGAAAATGACTCTTGTGGCCAGGGCTCTGCATCATTTTTTACCTGAATCCTATGTTACAGCTGTTGAAATACTTAAAAAAACAGCGCCTGCCATAAAAGGTTTTGATGCTATGGCTCTACCCGAATTTGTGGGTATATATGGATTAAAAGACTGGGATATTTCATTAAAAGCATTAGGCTGTTTTTCAAAATATTCCAGCGGTGAATTCGCTGTTAGACCTTTTTTAATTAAAGATTCAGCGGCTGTTTTACAAGAAATGATGAAATGGGCCGATGACAGCAACCCTGGTTTAAGACGATTCGCATCCGAAGGATGTCGTCCACGACTACCATGGGCGATGTCCGTACCAGCACTAAAAAAAGATCCTTCACTAATTATTCCTGTTTTAGAAAAACTAAAAAACGATGAATCTTTATTCGTGCGGAAAAGTGTAGCTAATAATTTAAATGATATTTCAAAAGATCATCCGGAATTAGTACTTGATCTTGGAAGTAGCTGGTTTGGAAAAAACAGGAATACAGACTGGATAATAAAAAAAGCCTTTCGTACTTTATTAAAACAGGGAAACCTTAAAGCTATGAGACTATTCGGGTTTAAAGATCCAGCAAAAATCATTGTTCAAAATTTAAAAATTAAACAGGACAGTATTGTAACTGGCGATATTATAGATTTTTACTTTGATATTATTAATCAATCAAACTCCAGATTCAAAATTCGTTTAGAGTATATTGTAGAGTTTGCTAAAGCTAATCAAAAAAAGTCTCAAAAAGTGTTTCAAATAAAAGAATCATGTTTCTCACCAGGCACTTACTCTATTACTAAAAAACACTCTTTTAAAAATATGTCTACACGTAAACACTATTCCGGTTTACACAGTATAATAATTGTAGTAAATGGCCTGAAAAAAACTCAGTTACAATTCTTTATCAAAGATTCATTAGTATGAATTTTTATTTAAAAACAGTTTTTTATGGTTTTATGATTTGGTTAATGCCTGAGCTTTGTTATAAGCCGGTCTTATTGTCGAATAGACGTTAAAGACCAGTAATCAGTCGTTATGCTGTTATCAGAATCTTTGATTTTCCAATAACTTTTTGAAATCAAAATATAATTCAGAAAAATTTTTACTGTACCTTATTCCACCAAACACTTTTTCAGAGGTAGACTCTATCACGGCACTGATATTCGAGCTTATAATATCAGGATCTTCTTCCTGATCTACCTGATTAAAAATAATACCTTCTATTTTCATTTTTCTGTGCTTTATTGCTTCTATTGTGAGCAGTGTATGATTAATTGCACCCAGTTTATTAGCAGCAACAATAATAACAGACAGTCCGGCTTCTGCCGCCAGATCTATGATATACTCTCCCGGAACATAAGGAACTAAAACCCCTCCGATCCCCTCAACTATAACAACCTCATAGTTTTCTTTTAAATAAAAATAACTGTTTTTTATTTTATCCTTATCAATAAACACGCCCTCTTTTTTTGCAGCTACAACAGGGGCGGCAGGCATTTTTAGTATATAAGGAGATACATGTCTCTTCTCTTTCTGAAAAATATCAGCCTTATTGTCGCAACCATCCAGCATAAGGTTCTGATGAACCTGTATATCTTCCTGGATACTACCTGCACCTGTCTGTATCCATTTTTGAGTTATAACAGACCGGCCCTGCTGATGAAAATATCTTGCCAGAAAACCTGTCACAACTGTTTTCCCTGCACTGGTATCAGTACCTGCTACAAAAATAAACTTACCCATTATTTTTCCTTGACCCTTAAAGGTTAGGTCTCTATGAACTGAATAGTCTCAAAACTTCATAAATAATCAATATACTATACAATAGTAAACTTCATAAGTAACCATAATTAATTTATACATTTCCTTGTAAATTTCTTCTACTTCATTAAAAAAACCAGGCGTCCATAAATTAGACCTGAATCCCTTCCCCCTGGTACCTGTCCGCTTAATTGTCTCCAGAAAAACCTTTAAATCAGGGTAAGTATTCTGGAGGATTTCCTGCCTGACTTCAACATTAGAAAAGTGTTTTTGTAAACTCCTCTGAATATCTTCCTTATGCAAAAATGATGAGGCTGCTATAGTTACCGGCTCACCTACAACTAACGTCAATACATTCTTAAGTTCAGAAAATGTTCTGGGCCCAAATACTGAAAAAGCTATAACACCATTTCTACTCAGCTGTTTCTTAAGCTTAATGATCAGCTCTTCAAAATTCAAAACCCACTGAAATGCAGCATTAGAGAAAATAAGATCGAATTTATCATTTAAATCTACCTTTTCTATATCATCTACAATAAATTTGACCGGTAATTTCTCAAGCTTTTTTTTAGCTTCATTAACCATGCCTGCGGATAAATCAAGTGCTGTTATACTTGCCTTTTTAAGGCTTTGTATTAAATTAAGTGTATACACACCAGTACCACAACCAGCGTCCAGAACATTACATTCTGCCGTGCTGTCTAACCTTTCAGCAGCCAGCACCATTCCCAGCAGTGTTATAAATAAATGCTTTTGAATATGTGCATATCTATCATAAGAAACTGCTGCTTTAGAGAAATTATTTTTGATTGGATTTATGTCCGTCATTTTGTGTCCTTAATTTACTATTAATACTTAAGCTCCTATTATAACCTTTCTCCAGAATTACAAAAACCAGTCAATGAGATTAGTTGCCGTAAAGTACACAGGTGCCCGAAATTTCTAATTATTTTACAAACTGGCCCACAATAGTGTTGATAAATACCCGGCACACAAACGTCATATTATATATATATTAGTATTAAGTTGATATCAATAGTTAATATTGCTGCCATCTAAAATATGAGATGCCCGGAATTTATAGCTGGTAATCTGGAAATATCTTCAAAACCCCTGTTGGATTTTTATAGCAAGCTTTCTTTATAGTAGATAATTCTTATTTTTTTGCCCTGTTTCAGCCTCATTGCCCATCAACGGCCAGTTTTGTAGTGTTTATTTGCCAGAAGCAGAAAAGTGCTGAGTTTTTTAGTTCTAAGTTCTATGTTTAAAGATGTTGACCAGCTT
>JAAEMD010000445.1 GCA_024225875.1 bacterium | reverse complement strand
TTGAATCCATTTTCAATTTTTTATATGACTGCTATGACGAATTTACTGAAAACTACAGCAGATACCAGAAAAACAGTCGTAAATCCAGGCTGAAAAACTACTCCGAGCTATATCCTCTATTAGTTAATTCCTTTGATAAATGGCTGATAAAATATTCAAATCTAACAATAGAAACAAGAGATAAAAAGAAGTTAACCAACAGGATAATTTACTCTATCAACAATGAGCAGGATTACAAGCAGGCTATTATTGACTATATTTCAACAATGACAGACAATTTTGCGATAAAAATATTTAATGAATTAATCAGCTTTGATAAAAAGATTTACTTTGACCATTGAAAAAACATTACCTGCTATTTTTATTAAGCATATTTTTATTTAACTCAATCTCTGCAAAAGAAGCAGAGTTAGAAGATTTATATACCAGAACTAAAAATCAGGTTATTAAACAAGAGTATTCAGAAGCTTTAAAAACAACAGCTGAATCATTAGAAGTATCAAAAGAAAAAAATGGGCTTTATCACCCTGATACAGCAACTATTATTTCCAGCCTGGCATACATTAATACAATAAATTATAACTATAGTGAAGCGGAAAAATTATATAAGCTGGCATTCGAAATAAGAAAAAAAATACTGGGCCCATTCCATAAAGACACCAGTATCTGCCTGAAACATTTAGCCGACATCTATACAGCTACAGGTCAGTATAATAAAGCTGAACTCCATTACAGACAGAATATAGCTATGCTAAAAAAAATATATGGACTGAATCATTATAATGTTGCAGTAGCTATGAATAACCTTGCATCATTTTATTGTTCACAACACAAATATGAACAAGCAACAGAACTCTGTTTAAAAGCATTAGAAATATTGGAAAGTATATTTGGGAAAGAACACCTTAACATTGCTGCAGAACTAGCAAACATAGCTTCAATACTCACCAGCACAGGTGATTATGAGCAGGCAAAAACTCTTTTGGAAAGAAGCCTGCGTATAAAAGAAAATCAAACGGGCTCTAATAACCCTGATAATATAACCTCAATAGTACACCTGGCTCAGGTAAACTTATACTTAGATAATTTAAATGAGTCCGAAAAGTTATTAAATAAAGCAGAAAAACTGTGTAAAAACACGCTTGGCACTAATAACCTGGAGTATGCAGATATATCTACCAACTTTGCTCAAGTGTATAAAAGTAAAAAAAATTTTGATCTGGCCAGAACAATGTATCAAAAAGCATTAAAAATAAAACAAAAAATACTAGGCCGTAATAGTGTGGAAGCCGCTATAATTACAAACTATTCAGGGCAGGTAGAAGAACTGAATAACCAGTATGATGAAGCTATAAGATTATATCAGGAATCTTTAAGGATACTGGAAATTAACTATGGTCACAATCACATCTTTCTGTCACCTGTATTAGTGAACCTGGCTCAGATTAATAAGAATACAGGTAATTTCAAGGCAACAGAAAAAAATCTTGAACGGCTCCTGGAGATCTCAAAATATAATTTTGGCAACGATCATTCATATGTAGCCAGGGACATGACAAACCTTGCCCGTATATACGAAATACAGGGAAAGCTGGACAAGGCAGAGCATCTATACAGAAAGAATCTGGAAATAACCAGAAATCATAACGGTAAAAACACCATTTCTGAGGCCAGTGCGTTAATAAATCTAGCCAGAATATATTATGCTAAAGGCAACTATAGATTTAAAGATCTATATAAAAACGCCATAACTATAAAAGAAAATAACCTTGGCAAGGATCATATTAGAATAGCAATAGAAATGGAAAACCTGGCTATTTTATATAAAAACAGCGGACAGAAAAAAGAAGCACAAGAAATACTGACACGTGCTGAGAAGATCCGCAAAACTAATGATATGTTACTAAAGTAAAAAGGTCAAAAAATGTATAGTAAAAGTGTGATATATCAGCATATAACAGTGTATAACTTATCTTTTCTTTAATAACTTACCAACAATAGATTTTTTTTTACCAAGACACAGTATCTCTCTTGCCTCATCCGGTGTCGCAATTTGACGACCCAGCTCCTTAGAGATTCTTACTACTCGATCAACCAGCATTCTATTAGTTGCCTGCACACCTTTTTTATAAAGAATAGTATCTTCAAGACCTGTACGAACATGTCCACCAAGCAGCATTGCCATAGTTAACATCGGTACCTGTGCTGAACCAATACCACATACTGACCAGGTAGAGCCCTCTGGTAAAGATTCAACCATAAACATCAGGTTTTTAGGATTCCCAGCTATTGAACCTGGGACATTCATAACTAAATTAAAATGGAGTGGCGCTTTCAAAATACCCTGCTTAAGCAATCTCTTTGCTCCATCTATCATTCCTATATCAAAAGCTTCTATCTCAGGCTTTATATTACTCTCATTCATCTTATTAATAAGTCCTTTAATCAAATCAGGTGTATTAGCATTGATTGACATAGGGAAGTTAGATGAACCAGTAGCTAAACTGGCCATATCACAGTCAAGATCAAGCATCTGCCCCCTGCTTTCTACAGTATTTTCACCACCCCTGGCTCCTGTAGATAATTGTGTTATAACATTTACTTTTTTCTTTTTTATCTCGTCCAGAATATTTTTATAAATCCCTCTATCATGTGTAGGGCGCTGTTTTTCATCTCTAGCATGGATATGAGCAAGAGAAACACCATTTTTACAGCATTCTTTCAGATCATAAGCTATTTCTTCAGGTGTAACCGGTGTATCCGGGTTAAGTTCTTTTGTCGGTACATTTCCTGTTAAGGCCAGCGTAATAATTAATTTTTCCATAATAGACTACTCCATAATTTTTTCTTAAAAACCAACTTATAGACTCAATTATAACCTTCCTTTGATATAATATCCATAAAAATAGAGTAAAACCTGCCTCTAGGAGTCTGTCGTTCTTAACGCTTTAAGATACAACT
>JAAEMD010000444.1 GCA_024225875.1 bacterium | reverse complement strand
GAAGTCATTTGAAAACTTTAGTGTCGGACATTTTACTTTGGATCAGCTATAATGTGCAAATTAATGTTCAGGAGGGTATTTATATGGTAATTGTTGGAATAATAATTCTAATTGTTTTTTTCTTTTCCGGTATAAGAATTGTCAGGCCTGTTGAAAGAGGGGTTATCGAACTACTGGGTAAATATTCACGAACTGCCGAGCCTGGATTCAACTGGATAATACCTGTTATACACCAGATGTACAGAGTAAATGTTACAGAACAAAGAGTTGATATAGATCCTCAGTCAATTATTACAAAAGATAAGCTGAATGCCGAGGTGGACGGTGTTGTATATTATAAAATAGTTAATCCCAAAAATTCCATTTACAATGTTAACAAGTACTATCTGGCAGTACCTTCTCTTGCGAAAACCACTCTAAGAGCTGTTATAGGAAAAATGACCTTAACTGAAGCAAATGAAAACAGAGATAAAATTAACCTTGATGTGGAAAACATACTGGACTCACAGATCGAACCATGGGGTATAAATGTCATTAGAGTTGAGCTTCAACGCATAGAACCACCAGCTGATGTCCAGGATGCCATGAATATGGTAGTCAAAGCAGAAAACGAAAAAATAGCTGCCCTGGATACCGCAACAGCCATAGAAACTAAAGCTGACGGAGAAAGGAGAGCAGAAATAAAAAAAGCAGAAGGAAAAGCTGCCTCAATAAGATTAAAAGCCGAAGCAGAAGGTGATGCCATTAAAGTAGTAAATGAGGCGGCAGAAAAATATTTTAAAGGCAATGCCCAGCTGCTAAAAAGATTAGAAACTGTTAGCGAATCATTGAAAAATAACAGCAAAATAGTTGTTCCTCCAAATACGGATCTTGTAAATGTAATTGGAGATATGGCTGGATATGTATTACCTGTATCTAAAAAATAATCAGTATTAAATTAATAAAGTGAAAATCTTATTAACAACCAGCCCCGGGCTGGAGGATTTTGTTGAAACCGAAATTAAAGAACACAATATCAAAATCACCAGCATTGAAAAAAAACCATTTAATACAAAAGGGCTAATATTAATAACCACTGACTCAGGCTTAAACTTAATATCAAAAAAACTGCTAAAACTACGCTCTATATACTTTATATTAGAACTGCTGCATATCTTTAAAATCAGTGATACTAACCCTTTAAATGATATCCGCAGTAATTTTTATGATATTGACTTTAAGAAACTGGAAAAAGCCCGGTCCTTCAGGGTAACAACCTCAAGAACAGGCCTGCATTCTTTTATCAGCAGAGATGTCCAGATTGAAGCAGGCAGTGTAATAGTGCAAAGATACGGACTCAATGTAGAGCTTAAAAATCCGGAGATTATTGTAAGAGCAAATATATACGATAAATTGTGTGTAGCTGGCTTTCAGATAAACAGGGAAGACCTGAGTAATAGAAACAAAGCATTTACTATGAAAACATCATTAAAGGGAAGTATTGCATATGCAATGATAAAGCTGGCCTGTATAACAAATACAAGGCAGGTAAATATTTTAGACCCCTTCTGCGGAACAGGCACTATCCTGCTTGAAGCTGCTTTTAGTCATCCGAATGCTGTTATTTATGGCAGCGATGCTTTTGAAAAACCGTATCAGGTCGCCATAAAAAATATCGAAAATAAAAAGCTGCGCACTAGAGTACATATACAACAATGTGATGCTGCCGAATTAACAAAGCATTTTGAAAGAAACTTTTTTTGCACCATAATCAGTAACCTGCCCTTCGGAGCACAGCTCAGCAAAAAAGCTGATTTAAGAATACTATATGCCAGATTCTTAAAAGAATCTTACGAAATACTGGAGCCCGGCGCCTGCATGGTGATCCTGATTTTAAAAAAACACATTTTATTCGAGTTATTAAAAACCTCAAAGAAATTTAGTATTGAAAGAGAAATTAATATAAAGATGGGGCCATTAAAACCATCTATCTTCAAAATTAGAAAAGCATGAAGCCAGCTGCCTGCCTGCCTGTACTTACTGACAGCGTTCCATTTTTCATCAGTTCTTGCTGGCCTTAAGTGCGAAACTCGTGATTCAGTAACAATTAAAAAAAAGCTGCTGCTTTTTTATGCATTTTTTCATTTATCCTGTTTAATTCCCAGTACAGATATCTGGTATATCAGCGTTGTTCTGTTTAACCCTAAAAAATCAGCAGCTTTAGTTACATTTCCTTTATAGTAGTCCAGGGCCTGTATTATTTTACCTTTCTTAAATTGATTGACACTTCTCCAGAAATTAGATTTTTCATTTTTATTCCGACTATATTTTTTGCAAAGCAGAGAATCCATATATGACTGATCCGGATGACAAGCCACAATTATTTTTATTGTTTTTTGCAGATCACGTATATTACCTTCCCAAACCCCTGCCTGCATATCAGCAATAAATTTTTTCGCAGGTTTAAATTTCTTATCCATTTCCTTATTATATTTTTTTATAAAAAAATTTATAAAGTCAGGAATCACTTCTGGATAATCTTCAAGGGCAGGGAGTGTTATAGTAGGCGTACTTATACGATAATATAGATCTTTTCTTAAAGCTTGATTTTCCACTTCTTTATGCAAATCCTTATTTGTAGCTGATATCAATAAAAAGTTGATATTGATCTCTTTATTTGATCCTACCCTGGAAATTTTTTTTTCTTCAATAGCTTTTAATATTTTCTGCTGGAGCGTTATCGGCATATTACCTATTTCATCTAAAAATAGTATCCCATCATGAGCTAACTCAAATTTACCTACCCTGTTTTTGTTTGCACCTGTAAAAGAGCCTTGACTATGACCAAACAATTCGCTTTCGGCAAGATGTTCAGGAATTGATCCGCAATTAATATCAACTAACGGTCCTTTGAGAGCCAGCTTTTTATATATATATTGAACCATAACACTTTTTCCAGTCCCTGTATCAGCCTGAATCAAAAAATCCAGCCCATTCTGGGCAAAGGATAAAGCAATATCAAATACCTTGATATATTCCGGGTGATCTGGAATAAAAATATCAGAGCTTTCATTATCCGAAAATTCATTTTTCACTTTTTTTCGCATTATGTGCTTTTCGACTATTGAAATGAGTAATTTAGCAGCTTTTTCCTTAGTGACGTAATCATCTGCCCCGACCTTCATAGCTTCCACAACTGTTTGAATATCGGTTATATATGTAAAGATAACCACCGGTATTTCAGCATAATTCTTTTTAAGAAACTCTATCATTTCAAAACCTTTAGCATCAGGGATGTTCAGGTCAAGTAAAATAAGATCTATGATCACACCAGATTCATTTAACCTGGCTATACAATCTTTTTTATTCCTGGCTCTTAATAATGCAAAACGCTTTTCAAGCAGGTTTTCAGCTATAAATATTGAATCATCTTCATCATCAACAATTAATATTTTTTTTTTCAAAGTAGTCCTCTCTTTTATAAAAATCGAAATGAGTTTTATTTAGCTCAAGTAAATAATTACAGGCATCTTTTATGGTTAAAAAGCCTTCAGGCTTCTTTTCTCCTGTATTAAGAAACCTGGAGTTAAAGAGGTATACAGTACTACCAGAGCTTGAGAGGCCATTACCTTTTTTATGGATTACGTTTAAGTCTTGTTTATTCATTTAGTCTAAAAAAATATATCTTCGACTAATTATATTGTCAAATTCCTGACAATATAATTAGTTTATCAAGTGCCAGACAAAGGTATTCAGCATAAAGAAAGCTATTAGAAATCAAAAATTTTCAGGAGCGCTCTACCGCCCAGGCTGGTTTATCCGTCAAACAGTAACGAAATCAGGCCTCATCAAAAGCACTTTACAGATATAATTTTATGCCTGTTTTACCTTTCAAACACCCTGGTACCGGATACCGGTAAATCAGGATTTACATATAAAATATTCGATTTATAGTAATATACCCGGAACAGCCCATATTAATAGTTCAAAATTTGACAACTTTTTATAAAATAGTCAAATATTAAACCCTTACTTCAAACATCCAGACTTGATATTTAGGGCTTGCTGACGCAGCCCAATCATCAAAAAAACAAAAGAACTGAGAAAAGAAGAGATGAATAGCATCCAAAAAACACATTCAATTTATCAAGTTAAGTTAAAGCAGCGGCCTTT
>JAAEMD010000443.1 GCA_024225875.1 bacterium | reverse complement strand
ATTAATTTCTAAAATCGATAACTAGCCGTAAGCCCATAGTGAAGCCCACCAGCTTCATAATCATAATCAAATAGACTCACTTCTGCTTTTGAATAACGTAGATTTAACCCAAGAGTAAACTTTGGAAGAATGTCGAAGTACATACCAGTATCCGCCCAGAAACCGATATTTGCATCGTCTTCATCTATATCAAAATCAAAACGTTCATATCCATCGTAATAAGAGTCATAATGAAAATAACCTTCAGCAGAGATTTCAGCCATAATATAAGCTAAACCTCCCCCTAAATAAAATCTGACAGAACTACCTGAGTTAAAAATTTTTCGGGCACCAACAAATAGCTCTGTTGTTGAAACCTCAGTTTCCTCATAAGAATCATAGCCATCATACTCTTCATCATCAAAGGACCTCAATACACCAAAAACAAAACTAACAGATCTATCTGAACTATTTATGTCAGCAGAAAAACCAAACTCTGTTTGCTCATCAGAGACCCAATCATCATCATCTAAATTCTTTTGCCCAACAAGCAAATTTAAATTTCCTGAGGAATTAGTATTTGCATTAACACCTGTGACCATTATCAATGCTACCATTAAAACTAAAAATAACTTTTTCAAAACGTACTCCTGACTACTTTATTTGAACCTGTTTCTATTATTTATTGCCTAAACAAAAACGATCTTTTTTATTAATTTTAGTTTTCGTTCAGACACAACTTGCTAATTTTGTGTAGTATTCAGGCTGATGCCTTTTGTGTGAGAATAAATCAGTTAGAATCAGAAAAATAGTTTATTTATCAGCTTTTTAGATTGTAATCAAACAAATATTCATTGATTTTAGTAAAATAATTCTCATTCTAACGGATTTGTTGGGTGGTCGTTACAATGTAACTACTGAATAGTTACACAGTAACGACTCAATAACTTAAAGCCGAAAACCAAACTTGCTTTGATTTTTTAGATGAGTTTCCTTGCGGTTTTTTAGCTATAAATTCATAGGCACTCCACCACTAAAAAAACGTTCGTTTTCTT
>JAAEMD010000442.1 GCA_024225875.1 bacterium | reverse complement strand
TACCTCTATTATCTCAATTTTATACCTAAAAAATTCATGCTTTTTCTCTGTTATTTCGGGCTTTTTACTTTGGACTGACTATAGCTGGATAAATTTTAATGAATTTATATTATGATAATATAAGATAAAAAATGAGTTTTTTTAAAAAACCAGTGAAACATTCGGCTATTGCAGCCATAATACAGTTATAAGGAGATTTTTTATGTCTAGATTCTTTTCTGTTCTATTATTTTTGTTATTTCAGTTTAATGTTCCTGTGGCAGCGGAATCTGTCCCTGATGCTAAAGGTGCGGGTAAAGCATATATTTTTTCTGAATACTCTGAAATTGTGCCAGGGCAGACTTTTTTAGTTGCTGCTCAGATAAGATTGCCGGACGGGTGGCATTTATACTGGAAGAACCCGGGATTTTCAGGTTATCCGCCAAAAATAAACTGGCATTTACCTGAAGGTTTTAAGGTTAAGGCTCTGCCCTGGCCGTATCCTGAGCAGTTTGGGAAAGAACCATATATAAGCTTTGGTTATTATAAACAGTTAACCATGCTTTACAGTATTGAAGTGACTGAAGAGATTGATACTGTTTCGGATTTAAAGATAAAAGCAGATATCGAATGGCTGTCCTGCCATAAAAACTGTGTTCCTGAAAATGATAGTGTTGAACTGATATTAAAAGTTTCAGATAAAGCAGTAGTTAATTACAGGCATAAGGACTTGATAGAAAATACGAAAAACAAATTACCGGCAGGTGAGTATAAATGGGGTATAGAGCCTGTAATTAGCGGTAATAAGCTCACTATTGAGTTGAGAAGGCCGGATGGATATACGGGAAAATTAAAAGATATGCAGTTTTTTCCATACCAGACAAAAGTAATAGATTTTTCTGTGCCACAGAAAATGAAGAAAACAGGTTATGGTTATGTACTGGAGCTTAAACTTCTGGAAACAGCAGATAAACCCCTGGCTTTAAGAGGAGTTCTTGTTTCTAACTCAGGATTCGATAACTCAGGTACAATTAAATCACTGCGTATAAAAGAGCCTGTCAGAGCTGTTAATGAAAAACCAGCTACACATAGTTTATATTTAATATTAATCTTTGCTTTTACAGGTGGGATACTGTTAAATCTTATGCCCTGTGTACTGCCTGTGCTTTCAATTAAGGTTCTGGGCTTTGTACAACAGTCTAATGCTGTAGCCAGATCAGGTGAAAAAGAATATAAACCTGTTTTACATGCTCTTTTTTTTGCGGCCGGGGTAGTAATTACTTTCTGGGTTATGGCAGATATTATTCTTATATTACGTTTAGGTGGATTATATGCAGGCTGGGGCTTCCAGCTTCAACATCCGCCTTTTATTATTTTCCTTGCTTTTCTCTTTTTTATAATGAGTATGAGTCTATTTGGCTTCTTTGATATTTCCTTATTTCCTTCATGGTTATCAGGAAGGGTGTCTGGTAAATCAGGTCTGCTTATGTCTTTTTTAAGTGGATTGCTGGCAACAATTATTGCAACCCCCTGTACAGCACCTTTTATGGGTGTTGCCCTTGGCGTAGCTCTGGCAAAATCGCCACTTGTGACATTTTCTATATTTACGTTTTTAGGTCTGGGAATGGCCTTTCCTTATGTTGTTCTCTCTGCAAACCCTGAACTTTTAAAATTTATCCCCAGACCAGGGCCCTGGATGGTGCGTTTTAAACAGTTTCTGGCCTTTCCTGTTTATGGAACGGTAATCTGGCTTTCCTGGGTACTTGGTCTTCAGACAGATCTGGGCCTGGTTATAAGGCTGTGGTCTGCCTTGTTTTTTACGGGCTTTGCAGTATGGCTGCTGCCCCTGGTTGAGAATTTTAAAAATTACAAAAAGATGATAGCAAAGGTTATTTTATTATTACTTATTATCTATAGTTTTATGAATGTTATTGATAATATTAGTCGTTATTCCGGTGATAAAACCTCTGGTTCTGATCTGGATTCAGGGATCAGCTGGGAACGGTTTTCCCAGGTTGAAATTGAAGAATTAAATGGTAAAGTAGAAGAATTAAAGGGTAATGACAGCTATGTTTTTATTAAATTTACAGCTGCATGGTGCATAACCTGTAAATTCAATGAGGTTATTTTCAGCTCAGCTAAAGTAGAAGAACGTTTCAAACAGTTAGATATGACTGCAATAGAAGTTGACTGGACAAAAAAAGATGAGAATACAGCTAAAATTATTCGTTCTTATGGTAGAAGTGGAGTGCCCTTGTATATTTTATACAGGCCAGGTGAGGAAGAGCCGGTTATCCTGCCGGAAATTCTAACCGTGTCCAGGTTACTGGATGCTCTGGAACAGGGCAGAGACTAAAAATTCAGATTAAAATAACATTATCTGAAGTACATTAAATAATATATGAGAATTAGAGACTTTATAACAGAGCCAGCTGTTTTTTATTAAAAGACAGCTATTATAATAACTTTAGCTGATTTATAATATTTTTTGGTTCTGCTTAGTAGATTACAGCTTCAAATATTACAGGTATTAGTATGATTAAAAAAATTGTTATAGATAAAAATAAAAACGTGCCCGGGTATAATGATCTTATTAAAGATCTGGTAGATACTGGCTATGTACGGGTAAATATGGTTTTAGAACCTGGCGAATTTGCGCTCAGAGGCGCTATCATAGATATTTATCCTTATAATCAGTCTCATCCTTTACGTATTGAGTATTTTGATAATGAAATAGATAGATTAAATTCTTTTAATGTCCATAATCAGAGGTCAATATCTTCTATTACAGCTACAGAAATACTGGTAAAAGATCAATGGCACGATAATTTTTATGCTGTTTCGAGTGTAAATGAGGATATCGTATCAGATATCAAAGCAGGAGATTATATTGTACATGATGATTATGGTATTGGTTATTATCAAGGACTGGTTAGAATGGTTTTAAGAGGGTATGAGGGTGAGTATGTATATATAAAATATAAGGGAGAGGATAAGATCTATGTTCCCCTGGATAAGTTACACAAGGTTCATAAATACTCGGCTGGTGAATTTGAACCTAAGGTGAATGCTCTTTATGACGGGGTTTGGCAGAGGGTAAAGTCAAGAGCAAAAAAAGCAGCACAGGAGCTGGCAGCAGATATTTACCTGTTATATAAGATAAGGTCGGCTCAGAAAGGTTTTGCCTTTGGTGAAGATAGTTTATGGCAAATAGATCTGGAAAAAGATTTCAAGCATGAAGTGACAAGTGATCAGGAAAAAGCTATAAGAGAAGTTAAAAGAGATATGGAATCTCATAGACCTATGGACCGGATAATTTGTGGAGATGTTGGTTATGGTAAAACAGAGGTTTTGATCAGAGCAGCATTTAAGGCAGTTCAAAGTGGAAAGCAGGTTGCAGTTCTGGTTCCTACAACTATTTTAGCAGAGCAGCATTTCAGAAGATTTGATAAAAGGTTTAAGGATTTTCCATACAGGGTGGATGTGTTGTCTCGCTTCAGGGATAAGAAAGAACAGAAAATAATTATTAATGACTTGAAAAAGGGAAAGGTTAACCTTGTTATTGGTACTCACCGTCTTTTACAAAAAGATATAGAATTTTATGATCTTGGTCTGTTGATAATTGATGAAGAGCAGCGTTTCGGGGTATTTCATAAGGAGAAGATAAAAAAGATTAAGTCTAATGTAGATGTGCTTTCTGTAAGTGCTACCCCTATACCAAGAACTCTTTATATGGCACTGACAGGTGCAAAAGCATTTTCTAATATAGAAACCCCGCCAAAATTAAAAAAACCTGTTTTAACTGCAGTATCTGTTTTTCAGGACTCTATTATAGAACGGGCGATCTTTTCTGAAATAAAAAGGGGAGGTCAGGTTTTTTATATCCATAATAAGGTTAAGACTATAGATGTTCGTTTTGAATATTTAAAGCGTTTATTGCCTGGTATAAAGTTTGCAGTTGCACATGGACAGATGAAGGAAAATGAGCTGCAGAATATTATGTTTGAATTTTTTAATAATAAAATAGATGTCTTAATTTGTACTACGATTATTGAAAGCGGTCTTGATGTTGCTAATGCTAATACAATTATTATTGAGGAAGCTGAAAATTTTGGTCTTTCTCAAATTCATCAGTTAAGAGGCCGGGTTGGCCGCACTGATAAACAGGGTTATGCTTATTTAATGCATGAAGATGGTAAAATTCTTAGTGATAAAGCCAGGAAAAGGTTAAAAGCTATCAAAGAATATGCTGTGCTTGGAGCTGGCTATAAAATAGCATTAAGGGACCTTGAGATAAGGGGCGCAGGCACAATGCTTGGTCATAAGCAGCATGGTCATATTGTATCGGTTGGATTTGAGCTTTACTGTAAACTTCTGGAAGAATCTGTTAACAAAGTAAAGTCCCCGATTACTAGAAATAAGCCGGCATTTTTTATTAACCCGGAGATTAGTGTTTATATTTCGGAAGATTATATTTCAGCCGCAGATGAGCGGTTAGCAATGTATAAAAGAATTATGAACTTGAATTCTGTAGATAAATTAAATGATCTTATTTCTGAAATGATTGATCGTTATGGTTCTGTGCCGGATTCTGTGAGAAATTTTTTTGACTATGTAAGAGAGCAGTTATGCTGAACGGTTATCTTTTTTCTTTTGTTTAGCCTGACGTTCCTCAATTTTTTTAAAGGCCTCGAAAATATCTTCAGTAATTAGATCTGCATAATCTTCAGGATCATTTGTTTCGCCCATAGAATAAGCTACTTCTGCAAGTCCCCTGGAGATATCTTTGATCTTTGTTTTTTTTATCTTAACCTTCTTTTTTTTGATACCAAGCACAACAGCCGTTGCATCAGCTACGTTATGTATTGTGCCTTTTGTGCTTTCCCACTCTGTGGTCTGACGTCTTTTAGGTTGAATGTCCATATTATTTCCTTAACTTAATATTATAGTGTTTTTTCTGTTAAAAGCAATAGATCAGTATAAAGTAACAGGGCAATCGCATCTAAATTCCAATGACCCTAGCTAGGTAGTCGCTATTTTTGGAAGCATTAAGACGTTTGAGCCGAATGCTTTTTTTTGCAAGAGAGGATTCTTGTTTTAGTAAATTAATAGCAGTTTTCCTCAGGAGG